>SVDE01000227.1 GCA_015057955.1 Lachnospiraceae bacterium
TTTTTTAGAAAAAAAGACCCCCATACCATTTCTGGTATGGAGGTTTGTTACTGTCATCTTAACTTAATGACATTGGCCCCCTAACGGCCACTTTTTAAAGATTTCCAGTCAAAAACCTGGCACCGAAAACAAAAGGCTGCTGCACTTTTAAATGGCAGCAGCCTTTTCATTTCATGAGGATAAATACCTGCAGGATATGATGTCTGTATTATCTCAGAAAAGAATAGAGGTCTTTAGGAGTGATCCCGTTAATGAACCTGCCGGGTTCGGCTTTTTCCAGGGTTCTTTCAAGATCATTGTCCAGACTGACATGATACAGGGCCTTTTCAAGTTCTTCTATATCAGCATTTCCAAAGAAATCTCCATAAAACTTAATGCTTTCTATGCGGCCTTTTTCCACCTGCATGAACACAGAAAGAAGGCATGAAGGGAATTTCTTTTCTTTGCGGACGTTATATGCAGGAGACTTTCCGTAATTCCATTCCCAGGTGGCATATTTACTGTCCTTGAGACTTTTGATGTACTCCTGCTGCTCAGCGGTGATCGTGATCGGCTCCAGGGGTTCCATGAGCGAGATCTCGTTTTTGAGAAGCTCCTTGAATTCGTCCATTGACACCGGATGAGGCGCATGTTCATTAATGGTGGTTACACGGCTGATAACAGATTTTGCAGCCTTGGACTCGAACTTTGCCTTGGATGGTTTAAGGATCTCTGAAACCAGTTTTATGTTGGAGTCAAGCATGATACAGCCGTGATGAAGGATTCTTCCGTTTTTAATATATTGTGAATTGCCGGAAAATTTCATTCCGTTTATGGTGATGTCGTTGCGGCCAGTGCATTCTGCTGTAACGCCTATCTTTGCCAGCGCTCTTACAACAGGCTCGGCAAAAACCCTGAAATTGAAATCCTCATGACCGCTCTGGTCTGTGATAATGGTGAAATTCAGATTGCCGCTGTCATGATAAACAGCGCCGCCGCCCGAGAGCCTTCGAACAACTTTAGTGTGGTTAGCATCTATTGCTTCCTGATCGATCTCTTCGGCAGTATTCTGGTATTTCCCGATAACAACGGTATTCGCGTTCTGCCAGAGCATGAAATATGATCTTGAACGGTCCAGTTTTTCAAAAACAAATTCTTCAAGGGCAAGATTGTAATATGGGTCCGTGGAAGGGGATTCTATGTAGATCATTTTACTCTCCGAAATACTATTTGAAGTATTCTCCTGGTATTATGATAGCTGTATCTATGCAGCATTTCAACAGATTGTCTGTTTCTGCAATATTTTCTCCTTATACTAAAAATAAAGTAGAGACAAAAGCGGAATAATAGTATATTATATAGCGGAAATTTGTTGTTTGATTTTTACAATTTTATATTGGTAAAATTGACAATAATTAATAAAGTGAGGAGAAGTGGCATGGAATTTGTATTATATGAATTAAAAGATGATTATGCGATCGTTACTATCAACCGTCCTGCCGCTCTGAATGCACTCAATTCGAACGTGCTTGCTGAGCTGGATCAGGTGTTTGATTCCATAGACACAGACGCAGTCAGGGCAGTTATCCTTACAGGCGCAGGCCAGAAGTCATTTGTTGCCGGTGCAGATATCGGTGAGATGAGCAGCCTTTCAGTCGCTGAAGGAGAAGCATTCGGAAAACGCGGAAATGACCTGTTCAGAAAGATCGAGACATTCCCCGTTCCCGTGATAGCAGCTGTAAACGGATTTGCACTTGGCGGAGGAAATGAGCTGGCAATGAGCTGTGACATCCGTATCTGCTCTGAAAACGCGGTATTCGGACAGCCCGAGGTCGGTCTCGGCATCACTCCCGGATTTGGCGGTACACAGCGCCTCGCAAGGATCATCAACCCTGGCAAGGCAAAAGAGCTGATCTTTACTGCTTCCAACATCAAGGCTCCCCAGGCTCTGGAGATAGGTCTTGTAAATGCTGTATATCCGTCAGAGGAACTGATGGCAGCAGCTGAGAAGATGGCGGCCAAGATCGCCCGCAATGCTCCGATAGCAGTACGTGCATGCAAGAAAGCCATGAATGACGGCCTTCAGGTCGGCATGGACGAAGCGATCGTGATAGAGGAGAAGCTGTTCGCATCCTGCTTCGAGACAGAGGATCAGCGTGAAGCCATGAAAGCTTTCCTCGAGAAGAGAAAAGTAGAAAAATTCAATAATAAATAATGTCAGGAGGAATTAAAAATGATAGTTGGTGTTGTTGGCGCAGGAACAATGGGATCAGGTATTGCACAGGCATTTGCACAGTGCGAGGGATATGAGGTAAGACTTACTGATATCAATGAGGAATTTGCCGCAAGGGGCAAAGACAAGATCGCTAAGGGATTTGAGAAGCGTATCGCAAAGGGCAAGATGGAGCAGGCAGAGGCCGATGCCATCCTTGCAAGGATAACAACAGGAACAAAAGACATCTGCTCAGACTGCGAGCTCATAGTTGAAGCTGCGTTTGAGGACATGGAAGTAAAGAAGCAGACATTTGCAGAGCTCATGAAGATAGCTCCTGCAGACTGCACATTCGCAACAAATTCATCTTCACTTTCGATCACCGAGATCGGTGCCACCCTCGACAGGCCTCTGGTAGGAATGCATTTCTTCAATCCGGCTCCCGTTATGAAGCTGGTCGAGGTCATCGCAGGCGTAAATACTCCTGACGAGACAGTACAGAAGGTCATCGCTATCGCTGAGGACCTCGGAAAGACTCCGGTACAGGTTAATGAAGGACCGGGATTCGTTGTCAACAGGATCCTTGTTCCGATGATCAACGAGGCTATCTTCATTTATTCAGAAGGCCTTGCATCAGTTGAAGGTATTGATACAGCCATGAAACTCGGATGCAACCACCCGATCGGACCTCTTGCTTTAGGCGACATGATCGGACTGGATGTATGCCTTGCCATCATGGATGTTCTTTATAAAGAAACAGGTGATCCCAAATACCGTGCCTGCACACTTCTCAGGAAGATGGTCCGCGGCGGTCTGCTTGGCGTTAAGAGCGGCAAGGGATTTTATGATTACAGCAAATAGGAGGTTTACTGGTTAATGGATTTCACATTAGACAAACAGCATGAGATGTGCAGATCTTTATTCCGCGATTTCGCGCAGAATGAAGTGAAGCCTCTTGCCCAGGAAATTGATGAGACTGAGCGTTTCCCCATGGAAACAGTTCAGAAACTGGGAAAATACGGTATGATGGGCGTTCCCATCCCCAGAGAATTCGGCGGACAGGGATGCGATACCCTTACATATGTTCTTCTTGTTGAGGAGCTTTCCAAGGTCTGCGGTACAACAGGCGTTATCGTATCAGCGCACACATCACTCTGCGCAGACCCGATC
>SVDE01000228.1 GCA_015057955.1 Lachnospiraceae bacterium
TGACGCCGCGGTTTCTGGTGAACGGGCCGTAATTATATTCGCCCTTTTCATCTGTCCCTTCCGCATATTTGACGGCTTCCTCAAGGATCATCTTTTTAAGCTTATTTGCACACTCTTTAACGATCCAGCCCTGTCCGGTAACGCCATCCGAACCAAAGGACTGATCGGTATGCTTTTCACGGTAATCAAAAATGACCTGAACATCGTCAAATGAAACTCCAAGCTCTTCCGCGATGATCATTGTGTAGCATTCTGTGCCGTAGAAGCCCTGAATAGGTCCGGAAGTCGGGAAAACGATTTTTCCGTCCCGGTAATGGAGCTTGCATGTATAATCACAGAAGCCATGCCTCGGACACATGCCGTAACGGAAGCTTGCGCCATGTAATCTTCCGTCTGGCAGCCGCCTGGTTCCGGCTTTATGCCAGTTCCAGTTCATGAGTTTTTTCCCTGTTTCAACGCACTTCTCAAAACTCGGCACCGGATCTCTGTCATCCTGTGAAGACGGACCATGAAGATTCAATCTTGCTATTTCCACCGGGTCTTTTCCCATCTTTTCTGCGATAAGATAAAGGCCCATCGTTAACGCATCCCAGTTGAAAGGGAAGAACTGACTGCTGCAATGCATAAATCCGCGGTTTGAGTCAACGCATGTAAAGAGCTGTCCTATGTTCTTGCATTTCAGTGTATAATACGGACCCCAGTCACGGTCTCCGACGGTACCAAGCTGGGAAGAGTTCGGAGCCGCATTATCTTTTAATATATGATCCTCAACGACAGTGATCAGACCTTCTTTTGTAACACCTAATTTGACATGCATCATTGTCTGAAGGCGGGCAAGATCGAAGTTTTCTTCTCTTGTATGGCAGCATCTCACCGGTCTTCCGCCAAGACGTTTGGAAAGGAGCGGAGTAACTTCCTGGGCTATTCTCAATCCCCAGTCGCAATATTTTCCACCCTGGAACATGCCCTCATGAACAAAGTTTTCAGGAGCTATTCCGTACATATACTGTATGGAGAATGTTCTATGTACCATACCTTCCAGATGAAGAACATCTTCTCCGGTGTTCTGATCTTTATCCCAGAACGCCACTGAAGCATAGGGGTTCGGGGATGTGACATAGATATCATTGACGTTTACATCATATTCAATTGTAAAATCAGATTCCTTCCAGCCGGCATCAAGATCTCCGTCTATTTTGAAGTTGTAGCTTACATTTCCTTCACGTTCCGGATCTTCTGGATAGTATCTCGTCATAAGGCGATAACCATCTCTTGTCACCCAGTCGGGCTGTGCCTGATAATACGCTTTTTCAAAAGGCTCCCATTCAGGGCCTCTTATCTTATCCAGGCTTTTATCAAGACCTTTTTTGATATCAACGATGAACGGCAATACTTTCCATTCGATCTTCAGCGCCTTCATCGCTTCTTCACAGAGGCTCTCGGATTCGGCGATTACGATGCAGCCTACTTCTTCCCCTTCAAAATAAGCTTCCGGCATGAGATAATACGGTCTCGGTCCGTTCGCCATGGGATTCTGATTGATCTCATTAAAAATAGGATCGTCCCACTTGACAACATCAAGAACCCCCGGTATTTTCATGGCCTCGGATTCATCAATAGACAAAACACGGGCATGCGCATAAGGGGAACGGAGGATTTTAGCATATACCATGTCAGGAAATACATAATCCGCTCCGTACTTTGCAATTCCGGCCGCCATTGAATAAGACGCAAGGCCCGGAATATTCGGTTTTCCAACGACTTTAAATTCGGTACGCTGGCCGTTAGCACCAATTAGATCTGCCATTAATACTCCCTCCCGTCTCTTATGGTTTCAACAAGGTCCGCGGCTTCGAGAATCGCCTGAGCATGTCTCGGATAAGTTCCGCAAATACAAATATTACCGCTGAGAGCCTTGTTGATCTCTTCAACAGTAGGATGGGGATTTTTTTCAAGAAGAGCTTTGGATTTTACGAGAAAGCCCGGCGTACAGTAACCGCATTGCATGGCGTCCCATTTGCAATAAGCATCGATCAGCGGTTTCCATCTGGGATTAACCGCTATTCCTTCAACTGTTTCAACGCTCATGCCTTCGCAGTCAGCTGCCAGTGTATTACAGGCAAGGACCGTTCTTCCATTCAGAATAACGGTGCAGGAACCGCAGGATCCTCTGTCACACATCTGTTTTGCGCCGGTCAGGCCAAGATGGTACTGCAGAACTTCCTTTAATGTCAGATACGGTTCTATTATCAAATGACATAATTTTCCGTTTACAGTTATATTAAGCCAAATGGGAATAGGTGAATCAGGATGCTCTGTCTCATAATGTTCTTTCAGCGCCTCATAATTCAAGCCTTTCCAATCACAACAACTGCATCCTATTACAGCCGGGGTCGTGGGCAGTGATTCGATCTTTGATGCCGCAACCCGCACAACATCTTTGAGTTTCATGCCGACTACATTTGTTCCCACTTAAACTACCTCCATATTTTTCAGATAATAAGTTGACGGGACTGTAACAACTTTGCTTGCCCTGAATCCAATTGCGACTATTGATCGATGTTTAAACTGCTAAAGAATATCCTCCGTCCGCTGTTACGATAACTCCGGTTATCATATTGGAGGCTTCGCTGGCAAGGAATACTGCTACTGCACCAAGTTCCGAAGTTTCCCCGAATCTGCCGGATGGCATTTTCGCGATCGTCAGTTCTTTCTCTTTTTCCGGCATATTATTCATAAGATCAGTATTTGTATAACCCGGCGCTATTGCATTTACATTGATTCCATACTTTCCCCATTCAACTGCCAGATCTCTGGTCAGGTGATTAAGCGCCGCCTTTGCTGCATGATAGGGAGGGAACGTCAGCGGCTTATTGATAATGGATCCGGAATTAGATGTAATATTGATAACTTTTCCGCCTTTTCCCGCATCACGCATATACTTGCCGACAACGTAGCACATACGCATCGCTCCGTTTAAGTCAACATTGATACAGTGAAACCAGTCCGTGAGGTCTTCATCCATATCAAGAAGCTCTCCTGCAACTGCTACCCCTGCATTATTTACCAAAATATCAATCGAACCGAAGTCATTAACAAATGAAGCCGCTGCGTTTTTACAGTTATCCATATCCGTTACATCGAGCTTATAGAAGCAGGCTTTTACTCCATACATATCGGACAGTTTTTTTGCCGCCTCAGCTCCTGATGTTTCATTACGGCACATAATACCGACATTTGCGCCCTGCTCAGCAAACGCTTTTGCAATACCAAAGCCAATTCCTTTGTTGCCGCCGGTAAC
>SVDE01000229.1 GCA_015057955.1 Lachnospiraceae bacterium
TCGCAGAGTTATATAATGACTGTGAACAGAAAGACAGTCTGAAATATGCAGCATTCATCTTCCTGATGGGATATTCGTGTAAAAAGCAAGTTTTCAACCAACAATTTTAAGAAAATAAGGATTCCGCAGTTTTCAGAAACGAGGTTCAGCAGTTTTGTCGGACTTTTTTCTTGTTTTTATGTTTATAAGCAGTAGTCTGGCAGCGCGCTGCCAGACTACTGCTTGGCGGCTTAAGGTCTATGGTTTAACGTTTATCTTTCGTCCTCAAGGACTCGTTCCACGGCTTCTTCCAGCATTTCCATTGCCATCATCCAGTCGCTGTAGGAGCGATGGGCGGTAGCAGATGTCGGTCCGTTGATGCCGTGCTCTTCATCGTACATCGCTTTATGCTGATCGTTTAGGAACACACGGGTAGCATACTGATATTCGCTCAAGGCAATACGAAGTGATTCTCTATTCTTCCTTTTCATCGTTTCTCCTCCTTTTTATTGTCAAGAAAGCCTGACCGGTTTTCCATCCTGTAAGAAGATCCGCTCAGTTTTACAACATCACAGCGATACAGAAGCCTATCCAGTAGCGCCGTTGCAAGAACCTCATCCTGAAGAACTTCCACCCATTCGGTCGGAGCCTTATTTGTAGTTATGATAACTGAAGTCTTCTCGTGCAAGGCGTTGATGAGATTGAAGAACGCGACAGCTTCTTCTTTCTTCATAGGCATCAGCATGATGTCATCCACTGCAAACAGGTTGCACTTCAGATATCCGTTGTATGTGCTCATCGCAGATGACGACACTTCCTTCATCCTCAATACGTTAATGAGAGTATCCATGGTCACGAACTGAGCTCTGTAGCCTTTCAGGACGGCATCTCTGACAAGACCTGCAGCCATGTAGGTCTTTCCTGTGCCAGACGGTCCCATGAAGATGAGATTGTACATCTGGTCGAGCCATACCAGTTCTCTGAGCTGATGAAGCTGGGACTTGGTGATGCCTGCGCTGTGGTTGAAGTCAAAGTTGTCCAGATCGCAGTTCCTTGGAAGCTTTGCCTGCTTCATTCTTCTCAGGAGGTCGTTCTGCTGACGGACTGCGACTTCGTCCTTCAGGATAGCCATTATGAAGTCCATATAAGAAGGCTTCTCGATCTGGGCCTTATGGATGATCTCGGCACATCCGTTGCGCAGGTGGCTAAGACGTAAGGCTTTAGCATAGAGACGCACGTCTTCAATGCTGGTAGTCAATGTGTTCTCCATTACTTGTCCTCCTCATCTTTGCCGATTATATCCTTATAATCGTTGATCGATCTCTTTTCCGGTGTGATGTCAACTGCAGATAGCCCGATGTTGATTTGCTTGGCTTTTGGAAGATTCTCCATCCTGTCGGCCAGCTGACCCGCTATCTCCTTCATAGTGTTTGCATTGTATACCTTGGACTCTGCGAACATCTCTAGAAGAGTGTGGGCCGTAGTCTTATCATAGTCTGTAAGTAGAGCTGCCATGGAGGTTATGCTCTTGCGATAGTACCTCGGACGATCATTCTTCAAGGCCCTAAGGAAGCGTGACAGCAGACTGTCATCATCCCATTCATTAAAGAAGGTACGCAGGATCTGCTCTGATTCAAGGATGTCACGGCTGCGGTTGCTGGCGTGTCCTTCCTTTGTTATGTATCTGCCTCTCAAGAGGCTTATCTGATGACGAGTGATGAGGGAAAAGTCTTTAGGATCATATATCTCCAGTTCATTATTATCGACATTCTTTACCACAAGCACCTTGGAGCCTGGGCCTTCATAAGTACCTAAAGGAAGACTGTAGAAGTTGCTGTGATACAACAATGTGTTATCCTTGCGGATACTGTACTCGCGGGCTTCCAGTTCAGGCTCTTCCATTGTCTCAACATAGGGCGTCAGCTCCAGCTGCTCTGTCTTGAACTCCTCTGCAGGTACAAGCCTGGTGCTGCTGTTCACCTTTCCATTGCCCGTTCTCTCAAGCCAGCCTAGAACCTCATCATTAAGGCTGTCGATGTTTACGTAAGTCCTGCCTGCGAGGAAGTTGTTCTTTACATACTTCACAACGGCTTCAGACTGGCCCTTGCTGGCGGGATCGTATGGCATGCAGAAGACCGGCTCGAAGCCGACGGATTTCACATACTTTGCAAACTCGTCTGTCATGACGTAGTCACCGTAGTTCTCGTTAACAAGCATCCTGCGGTCCTGGTCATACACAACCTTCTTGGGAACTCCACCAAAGTACCTGAACGCCAGATGATGAGCAAAGACGGTGGTTCTTGAAGTAAACGGAACGTTCTGCATGTAGACGAACTTATAGCGTGAACGCATCAGGACCATGATCATGAAGTGAACCTTTATCTGCCGCCCCTTTGCGTTGCGCATCCATTTCTCACCGAAGTCCACTTGGGCCTTCTCACCGTATTCGCAATCCGGAACCTTGGCCATCTGGCGGGTTGGTTCAAGTGTCTTGGGAAGATCTTCTCGTTCTCTTACCAGGTGAACCGTGTTGTAGACTGTCCTTTCTGACACCTCCGGAAGATCCGGAAAGTTTTCCTTCAGGCGGTCGAAGATTTGAGCCGCGGACAGGAACGGGGCATCCTGCAGTAACTCCTTGATGAAGCCCTCAAAGGCTTCCAACTTACGTTTCCTGCGAAGTACCTCGCTGGAAATCAGCCCCTCAAACTCTTTCTCGCTCATGCGCTGATACCGCCTGACGGTGTCACGACTGATGCCGAGAGTCAAAGCAATCTGCATCTGACTGAGGGATTGTCGGGATAATTCATTAATTTTGCTCCACATAGTGACAATTGAAATTAATTTTGATTGTGTCATTGGTTGTCTGTCTTTAGACCTTAAGCAATTTTAAAGATAGACAACCTTTTTCTTTTTCCAATTTCACTGCAGAACTCAGGTATCACCCCACCTGACGATTCTTATTTTCCAAAATCAGTAGGTTCCTTAATTTCTGAAATCAGTAGGATTCACTTTTCCGAAAATTGTAGGTTTTGATTTTTCTGAAATCTGCTGAAGCAAAGTTACTGCTTACAAACAATCCTGCAAACGCTATTTGAGGCCTATCTGAGACAATCCACAGAACCTTAACAATACAAAATTATTAACTAACCAGTCTAATTATAGGCTGTCCAAAAAAGGGGAAGGCGACAGATTGAATCATCAATGTGTTGATAGAAGCGTATGCTTGTTTTCTTGCTTGCTCGATAATCTGCTTAATATCGGCAATAATATCTGTGCTATTATGAATCTGCATCTGTTTCATAGTGCAAAGATA
>SVDE01000230.1 GCA_015057955.1 Lachnospiraceae bacterium
CTACCTTCCTGGCGGACGGCGGCGCGACAGCAAGTTATTATTATGGACCGCTGCAGCCGCAGGAATAAGGAGGAAGAAACAGGATATGAAAGTATTGCTGATAAATGGAAGTCCCCATCAAAAGGGATGTACTTTCACAGCCTTGTCTGAAATCTCAGATACATTTCAGCAGGAAGGCATTGATTCGGATATCTACTGGATCGGAAACAAGCCGATCGGCGGATGCATCGCATGCTTTCAATGTGCGAAGAAGCAGAAATGTGTTTTTGATGACAAGATCAATGAATTCACAAATCTCGGCTTACGACAGGGTCATCACCCTTTCCACCTGCGCTTACCGGTTTGAGAATGCCAGGTATGTGCTGCACGGGAAGCTGGTGAATCTCAGATGAGGCGGCGGAAGCCGCCTCAGTACATAGAGAAAATCCCTTTATTAAGCTGAAAACTATTGAAAAATCGAGGTGGGTAAGGTATAGTAAACGCAGTTAGCGAAGTCTAATCAAAGAGTGTACTTTTCACTGAGCGGGATTCGATTGATTTCGGACCTGCTCTTTTCACAATGGGAGGATCAGAATGAAGCGGACAGTAGGGTTATCTCTTGGAATGAGTTTTATTATGCTGGCGCTGGTACTGATTGCACCTCATCTGGCATCGCCAAAGCTGGTGTTGCGCTTCCTTCCAAAAGATGTCTACGAAGCCGGCAAGGATCACCCTGCACCGTCTCTGCCGAAGCAGCTTTTGTGCCATCTGCTGCTGGCAATGGCTGCAGTATATATGATATGGGCTTATAAGGATGTGGCTGGAGGCATTAAGAGAGAACGGCTTTCTTTTGGTGAGGCATATAAGCGTTTGCTGACCTTCCTGCTTGTGGAAAAGACGTTTGATATTGTCTGTCTGGATCAGATCCTGTGTATGAGCACAGACTATTATCAGCGCTGCTATCCGGAAACGAAAGGATGCAGCGGATGGAGAAACCGGTCCTGGAATAATAAGAATCAGGCGGCGCGACTGGTGATGTACCCATTATTGTGTGCTGTTCAGGCATATATACTGACGAAGAATAAGGAAGATAAGGATTATGGGAAAGAGATGATTTATCATGGGTGCAGATTATAAAAATTGGATGCCGGATGGATGGGTCTTTCAGGTTCCGCCTTGCTGACGGGGAGAAAATGATGAGCACTGATTCTGTTTGGCCTTCTCCGTTTCCGTGCGGAGAGGGCAGATTTTCTAACGCTGTTCTGGTTTTTGTTCATCATTGCGATGAGTTGGAACGTGGTCGATCTTCTGGTCATGGACTGGCTTCTGGTCTGCACGGTGCGCCCGGCATGGCTGATTATTCCCGGTACGGAAAACTGCAGCAGTTACAGCGATTATGGTCATCATTTCAAAGGCTTCCTGATTGGCTGCGTTTATACGACTTTAATGGCACTGCTCTTTGCCGGGGTTGATTACGCTATATTGCGATTTGTGATATGGGGGTGAACAGAAATGGGTACGGCAGCATTAAAAGAGACCGGCTTTTCAAAGGTAAAGGCTGACCATCATAAGAATAAACCGTGGATCACAGTACTTGCCTGAAGAAATGGTTTTTCGATTACATGAATAAACAGCAGGTGAAAATGATGCGATCAAAGACGGTCGAAGAATACCTCGCCACGCCCATGATCAGTAAGATCACAGGAGGCAGGCCGGAGGTCTATCGTGTCTACATAGAGGATATGCTGACTGTCTGCAAGGACCTGACCGATGTGACCAGCGATACGGTAACAGAGACCTGCACAAATCAGCCCCTGGCGGCGATTCCGGCGGCATTGCAGAAGCACATGCACATCTGGTATGGAAAAGATGCCATGAAGATGTTCTTTTATAAAGGCCTCCGCAAGGCATATCCGCAGGCGCATTACCGCGAAATGTCTAAATACGGTCACGCAATGTACTGCATTATGGATCCGGAAGGCTATGTGAAGGACATCGAGAAGATCCTCCGCAAGAATTAAGAAAAAGACAGGAGGCGATCAACTTGAAAGCTGTTTATACACTGAAAGAGGACGGCTTCAGCGCTTATTGGTTTGAGGGCAGTAAATATAAAGAAAAGGCCATCATCTGGATGCATGGATACTGACCGGGCTTTCTGCGGATGATACGGTTTTATGTACACTTTTCTCCCGACCACGGCACTGCTCGAAACATAGGACGCAGACATGAAAAACCGATTCTGCTCCGGATCAACCGCAGGCAGATGGCAAAGGACGGCTGCATCTTCTACCGCACTGTGAACGGAGTCTGGCTCACAAAAGAGGTCTCTGTAAAATACTTCACTGTGGATAACTGAAGAGCTTAGATATATACAAAGAACGTTCACACAATAATTCACATTCCTCAAACAGTCACAGCAATGATAATGACAAAAGCCCTGAACAATGATTACGCCGGAAATATCCGACAGCCATTGTTCAGGGCTTTTCTTATTTCAAATAGTTGTTGACATGGGGATATCTCATTCCATCACCTCCCAGTCCTGTCAAGTTATAGATCAGCTCAGACCACTCTGATAATCTGGTTGTAAAGGATTTTTTCAGACTCTGTGATATTGTGCTCCCGGTGATAATGGCCGCAGAACCAGTACTTGTAACTGGTAAGCGTCCGGATCTGCTCCAGGTAATCTGTCAGGGCATCCGCCTCGTACCTTCCCTCACCGATCAGAAGGTGAAGGCTGGTCGGAAGGCAGTGCGTGAGGATAAAGTCCACGTCAAAACCGGCCTTACGGAGGTTCAGGGCACATTCCCTGTACTCCTCTTTGGAGGGCAGCTCCTGCTCCCACCAGCTGACATGGTTGATCCTGTAACGAAGGTCCTGGTATTCGGTATAGCCTTTGGCCGCCATTCTGTGGATGCGCTTCAGTTCAGGGTCGTCCGCCTCGAAGATACCGTCCTCGATATCGTGACAGCTGGCTCCGCCAAAGGTGAAGAAGGTCTTTCCGCAGAGGTGGAAGATCTGGCCCCGCATGAGATGGAGGACCGAGGGGCGGATCTCGTGCACCTTTCCGCCCTTCCATTCCCGGACAGGATAGGAATAGAGCCGATCATAGTTTTCGTGGTTGCCGTCTATGAAGAGCGTCGTAAAAGGCTTTTCCCCGTCCAGCCAGTCAAGCCAGTATTTCTCCATACGGTCCTCCGGGTCGGTGGACCATACCCCTCCAAAGTCTCCGAGGATGATGACAAAATCATCCTTCGTCATCTGTTTCTGTTCGGGAAAGATCCGGGTGCCGAACCTGCGGA
>SVDE01000231.1 GCA_015057955.1 Lachnospiraceae bacterium
CTGTCTGCATAGTATCCGGAGGAAACATAGACGTCAACATCCTCTCACGTGTCATAGCAAGGGGACTTGCGACCAGCGGAAGGACAGCCACGCTTTCCATTTCCCTGAATGACAGGCCGGGAGAGCTTGTAAGGGTCAGCCAGGTGATCGCCGAGTGCAAGGGAAATGTTACCGCGGTATATCATGAACGGTCCGATCCCAACACGCCGATCTCCAGCTGCATCTTAAGGGTAAGTCTTGAGACAAGGGATTTCGATCACATAGCGGAGATCCGCGCCGGCCTTAAAGAGGCGGGATTTAACATATTGGAAAACTGACATACAGGAATTGACTGCATGCAAATAAAAGTAAAACTGATAATCGTGATATTGGCGCTGTGTATGCTGGTTTCAGCATGCGCGTCCTCATCTTCAGCTGAGCCTGAAGCTTCTTCGCTTGAGACGGAAGGGATGACCACTACGGAAACCGGGACTGTAGAGGAAACGTCTCCTGCCACAACGACTGAGACCACTACAGAAGAAGAGACAACATCTGAAGAAGTAACGGAAGAAGGGACAACATACGATCATCTCGGGATAACCGACGGCATGCTTAAGTATGAGGATGTAAGGGGATATTTCTTCAGGACAAAGTTTCATGAAGATTGGCCGCAGAATGATTATGACCAGACTGCTTTCGCGATGGTGGACGGCCGCATGACCTATGCTGACGACAGATATACCTACAGGCTTGGTGTGGATGTTTATGACGCATACAGCCACATCGACTGGGATGCGGTAAAGGCTGACGGATATGATTTCGCCATAATGCGTCTCGGATACAGAGGATATGCTTATCCGTCGTTCGAAAGGGACGGTATGGTGATCAATAACCTGCTCGGAGCCCTTAGGGCGGGCCTTGACGTAGGAGTTTACTTCTTCTCACAGGCAATAAATGAAGAAGAAGCCGTTGAGGAAGCGGAGTATGTGATAAAGATCCTGCAGGGAGACTTATATACTCCGGAATTCATAAAGATGGGAGTCGCATATGACCCCGAATACATTGGAAGCCGTAGCGCGAGATCGACCGATCTTACGGGAGAACAGATCACAAAGAATGCAAGAGCCTTCTGTGACAGGATCAGAGAGGCCGGATACAAGGCGCTGATCTACAGCAACATGGTATGGGAGGACAGGAACTTGGATCTGTCGCAGCTTTCCGACATTGATATCTGGTATGCGGACTATACAGCATATCCGCAGTCACCATATCAGTTTGCCATATGGCAGTATGGACACGGTGAGGCAGCAGGCGTGGAAGGCGCAGTGGATGTGAACATAGAACTGATACCTGTGCCGGAAGAACCGGAAACCGAAGCCGAAACGGCAGCTGATGCGTCATAAATATGCCATGGCGTCATAAAATTTGCGCGCATATGACATAAAATCACACAAAAACAAACAAAAAGACGCTCCGGAATGCCCGGAGCATCTTCGCATTTATGACATAAGATCAATTACAGATCCAGATCCCCCAGCTCGTCAATGAGCTCTTTCTGCCTGTCATGGAAGTTAAGCTGGTCGCTGTGGGCGAAATACTTATCACATCCGTAACGGCTTATGAACCTCGCCGAGTAGTTGTTCAAAGTCAGCTCGGTGACAAGGATGATCATCTCGCGGCTGTTGCCTTCGCCGTCCATGCCAAACATTGTCTCGCAGAAGGTGAAGACATTTGAAAGCCTGCTTCCTGCGCCCCTGGCCTCTTCCTTGAGTGCGGCGGTGCGGGAGGCAAAATCCGACTTGATAACGGCAAATGCATCGCTGCCCCTGAGGTCAGATCCGTTAAACAGCGATTTCTGCTCATCGAGGATCTGGAGAACTGAGTTAAGCGTATACTGGCGGTCAGGAGAAAGTGTGGAAGCTCTCTTTCCGCTCTCTATCATCCTGACGATCTCATCGGTCTGTGCCTGAAGGGCGGATACGGGATCAGCACCTTCATCCAAAGCAGCTTTGACGGCTTTGAGGAGAGGTACCAGTTCGGTGAGGGCATCCTCATCGAAGCACACGCCCTTGAGCTCTCCGCCAAGGGTATCAAGTATGAGTCCGAGGAGACTGAGACGCTCATCGGGATCGGCCTGTTTAGCTCTTGTCTTTGTATCGACATCCAGCTCTCCGCCGAGTATGTTCTCAACCTGGTAATCGCTCCTGTACTTGTTGAACAGGTCGTAGTAAACAGCGAAATCACGGGCGATGCGGTCATTCTGCAGATACTGCCTTACAAGGCGCTCTGTTATCTTAAATCCGCGGCGCTCATATATCCTCATCATCGCTGACAGGTCGACCCAGCCTCTTGCAGTGACGAAAGTCTTTCCGTCGGCAGTGGTCTCGACTTCGTAGAAGTCATTCTTCTTTATGTCAAGATATGTTGTGATAGCAGGATGCACGCCGATGTTCACGGCATATTCCTTCCATGCGGCATAGTCAGGCTCGATGTCGATCCGCTTCATCCTGTCCCAGGTAACAATATCCATTTCCCTGACAGAGTTGTTGTACTCGGGCGGGTTGCCGGCAGTGACCACGATCCAGCCCTGAGGGATGCGGTGCTTTCCGAATGTCTTGTACTGCAGGAACTGGAGCATGGCAGGGGCAAGAGTCTCAGACACGCAGTTGACCTCGTCGAGGAAGAGTATGCCCTCTTTGAGGCCTGTATCATCGATCATGTCATAAACACTCGCGATGATCTCGCTCATAGTGTATTCCGATACGCTGTATTCCTTTCCGTCATAGACCTTTGTGGTTATGAAAGGAAGACCCAGCGCGCTCTGCCTGGTGTGGTGGGACATGGAATAGCTTACAAGGCCTACGCCGAGCTCCTGGGAGATCTGCTCCATGATGGCAGTCTTTCCTATTCCCGGAGGTCCCATGAGGAACAGGGGACGCTGTCTTTCAACGGGTATCTCGTATCCGCCGAATTCATCCTTTGTGAAATAAGCGAAAATGGCATTCCGGATCTCTTCTTTGGCTTCTTTGATGTTCATAACTTACCTTCCTTACAGATCGAGTGCATGTTCAAGTGCGTCAAAACGGTCGTCGAGGCTGATCTTAGGAGCATCTGTGACCGCAACATCTTTTTTGGTCTTGTAATCGAGCAGCATCGCACTGGCACCGGCTTTCCCGAGCCCTGAGGATCTCTCGAGAAGACGTTCAACATCGTCCTTTGGAACGAGTGACTTTGCGAGCATCCATCTTAAGATCCCGTCATCTGCGAGCATGTCATCATAGTAACTGCTTATGTTTGA
>SVDE01000232.1 GCA_015057955.1 Lachnospiraceae bacterium
GCTTTGAGGAATCCGGGCTTGAGCTCTGCATATCTTGCCGCGTAAGACTCGCTTGCTGCGCCTTCCCACTCGCCCTGAAGAGCTCCGAGAAGCTGATCCATCTTGAGGATGACTCCGTTGACTACTTCTGCCTCGTTCCTGTACTCGCCTGCTCTTGACCTCATCTGTTCCGGTGTGATCCTGATCTGATTTGCCATTTTTTAGTCCTCCGTTTTTATTGTTTTTATTATGTCTGAAAGTGTTTTTTCTTTCGATGGCATAAGTGTATTACACTTTTCCACATGGGTATTTTGAAAATTTTCAAAAAGCATTAGACTCATATATCAGTCAAATATGACAGGAATTCCATTCTCCTGCGCAAACTTATAGGCATACGATCCGGGTTTGCAGCAAATGGTGACATTATATACTTTACCTGTTATGCTTCCATCGTCACCATGTATGAATTCTTCTTCGAAGTTAACGCTGCCGATCGTTACCACACTTGACGGGATATGGATTTTTGTTACTTTCCCGGCATAGCGGAATGTCCAGTCATCTATAACGAGTGTCCCCTCAGGAACAAAAACTTCTCCCTCCAAACCGGAAGGACAAGATACGGTCTTTGCCCCGCCTTTGCTCATCAACAGTCCATTTTGGGATTCATAATACTGGTTTTCCGGATCAACTTCAAAAGCGGTTGCTCCGATCGCTGAAAACGCAGAATAACCTATTTCGGAAACATTTGGTCCTATCCTGATCACATCAGTTGAATCCTCCCAGGGGCCTTTATAGGAATCAAATGCACTTTTGCCAATTACACGTAGGCTATCCGGCAGACTGATATCCGCATACGGTGTTTCTTCAAATGCATATTCACCAATGACCAACAGCCCTTCTTTAAGGATCACGTTTTTCAAATTGTCACAATTCTTGAACGCGCTGCTGCCTATCTCCTCAACTGCATTCAATTCTATTTTCGTCAACTCGTCGCAGTATGAAAAAGCATCATACCCTATGATAATACTTTCCGCAGCCTCCGGGAAATATACATCTTTAAGCGCAAAGCATCTTGAAAATGCTCTGTCTTTTATACTCTTCAATGAAGATGGAAGATTAACTTCAGTAAGGTTTTTGTTCTCAAAGAATGCGTACTCTCCGATAACCTCGCACCCTTCAGGAATGCTGATGGTTTCAGGACCTTCTTGGGGATAGAACAGTAATTCTGTGCCGTCTTTTGAATATATGACTCCGTCAACCACATTATAGAATTCGTTCTCTTCTTCCAGGACGAACTGAGTTATCCCTTTGCATCCGTTAAATGCCTTAGGGTCGATATATTTCATTGAAGGGGTAATTGTAAATACTCCCTCTACCTTACCTGTAAAGAAACATTCACCCAGGCTCTCTAGCCCTTCCGGCAGCTTTAATGTGCCGTTGATATTAATACCTGTATTACCTATCACCTTCAAAGTTGACGGAAGAAAGATCTCGATATCATGAGAAGTACTGAAATCACTCAGGGCATACGCGCTTATCTCCTCTACACCTTCAGGAATAATAACCTTCTCAATATTCGGGCTGTCATTGTATTCCTCATCTGATAATAAAGGTTTCGAATTTCTGGAGATGGCATATTCCCCGTTTCCGATCTTCTTTACCGGCTTTCCAGCAACTTCTGAAGGAATCTCTATGTATGTGTCATTTCCGGCATAATGCACTAACTGCGCGTAATCTCCGTATATATAGAAATTCATTGCACCTTCTGCTGTAGCCACTTCAGCCTCCTCATAATAAGGATCCGAAAGATATGAAACATCAAACCCATATTTCAAAGCATACTGTTCAGCTGCTGATCCGGGGTTACAATGGAAAACAATGTTCTCGACGCCAATTATTCGATCTGTTTCAGGCATGCGGACTACTGAATCCGGGATATAGATATGCTTAACCATATCCATGTCAGAACTGAAATAATTATTAAAAAAGTAAAGCATGTCAAAACTGAATTCCATTGTCCCGTCCGGGACAATGAACTGATTCCGGCGGTTAAATGAACCCTCGATGAGGGCATCGCCAGCCTTGTTCATGAGCATGCCGTCTTTTGAACTGAAGTATGGATTGTCTTCAGCAACAGAAATGACCTTTCTAATGTAGCCGCCGAATGCACCTGTTCCTATATATGATACATTAGGTCCCAGCCCGATCTGATATTCAGCGAAATCATGTTCATCAGGGTTACTTTTCTGCATGATATCAAATGCATACATGCCAATCTCTTCCAGGCTTTCAGGGAAAACGGGAGGGTTGAGATTTCTACAGTTATAGAATGCATAATTGTCAATAATCTTGAGACCTTCGGGAAGTACAGCATCTATTAGAGCAGCACTCATAAAAGCACCATAAGCGATCCTTTCTGTACCATCCTTTACACTGTATGTAGTTTGTCCTGCTGCAGGCCAGGCATAAAGTGTCTTTCCATCAATGCTGTACAGGGCACCTGAATCGACCATGTATTTACTGTTGTCTGATGCGACATTGATCATCTCAAGCGATTTACAGCCCATCAGGGCACCTTCGCCAAAGTATTCTACAGTTTTGGGAATAGTTATCTCTTGCATCCCACTGCAGTAGGCAAATGCTGCTTTGCCGATCCTTGTCAGTCCATCCGGAAGTTCGGCTTTTTGGAGGCTCTCGCAATAATAAAATGCATTTGCGCCTATTTCCTTAAGATTCTTAGGGAAATTGATGCTTTCAAGTTTTCTGCAGCAGAAGAAGGCATCGTTTCCAATTGTTTCTATGGTGTCCGGAAGGCTCACGTTCTGAACAGGATAAGTGCCATGGGTATCAAACAATATCATTTTCCCAAATACGCTAGTATTGATCCTTGTAACGGGTTTCCCGCCTATCATTTCCGGAATGACGATCTCTGTATCTTCTCCCTGATAAGTATTAACTTCAGCATGATCATCGTATACCAGATAGCCCAGTTCACCTTTTTCAGTCTTTGAGCTGATTGTTCTGATCTTTTCGTCTATAGCCAATGGAACCATTTCAGTCGCATAGTATTCACCGGTTGTATCTTCCAACAGGATCTGCGCATATAATTGCCATGTGCTGTCACCGGTATAAACTATGCCAAAACTGAAATTATCTTCTACTGCGCTTCCACCCCATCCGTTAAAACCATTTTCCTCCCATTCGGTATATGGTCTTAGTGTGCCGTCTGCATCTGTTGTTGTAGAAAGTGCGAAATAATTGTACTCTGTTCCTTCCCAGTGATCTGCCTCAA
>SVDE01000073.1 GCA_015057955.1 Lachnospiraceae bacterium
TTTTCTCAGAAAAAAAGGACCCCTATATCATTTCTGATATAGAGATCCTTGATTGTCATCTTAACTTAATGACATTGCCTTAAAGGCTTCCTTTTTTGTTTTACATTTTTTCTTATATTGAAAAAAAGCATGTAATATAAAATAAATCATAACAGAAAGCTAATCATATGCAGCAAGGCAGGAGAAAAGGATGGACAGATTCATTATAAAGAATGCAAAACCGAATGCAGATCCTTCAAGCATCATTCAGGGTGATAAATATCGTTTCACGGTGCTCACGGAACGGATGATAAGGATGGAATACAGCGCGGACGGCCGTTTTGCCGATGGTATCACGCAGGCAGTGATAAACAGGGATTTCCCGGTTCCGGATTTTAAAGTAAGCGACAGCGAAGACCGGCTTGAGATCATTACCTCCTGCATGAAGCTGACTTATGATAAGCAGCCGTTTTCATCAAGCGGTCTTCAGATCCGCATGCTCGGAAACAGGTGGCTTAGAAAGCAGGAAACCTGGTTCTACGGAGATAAGGAATTTGAGGAACAGGGAAATCTTAAGGGTACCTATTTTAATCTGGACGGATGCGACGGCGATCTTAACTGGGGGCCTCCGGGAGGCGGATGGGCTGAGCCTGCACGCATAGACCTGGGCGTCGGACTTATGTCATCAATGGGGTTTTCTGTTATTGATGATTCGGCTGACCCTGTACTGGATATCCATGGATGGCCGGCAGAATATGATGAAAACAGGAAAGATATCTATTTCCTTAACTATGGCAGGGATTATCTGGGACTTTTAAAGGATTTCTATCATCTTTCAGGCAAACAGCCGATGATCCCGAGATTCATCCTTGGAAACTGGTGGAGCAGATATTACAGCTATACCCAGGAAGAATACATGGAACTCATGGATGCTTTTGAAGCGCACGGGATCCCGCTTTCCATGTCGGTATTTGACATGGGATGGCATTTGGTTGACATCGATCCGAAATATGGAAAGGGATGGACCGGATATACTTGGAATACAGATCTTTTCCCGGATCATGAGGGCATGCTGAAGGAACTTCATAACAGGGGAAAACATGTTACATTGAATGTTCATCCGGCGGACGGAGTGCGCGCTTTTGAATCAATGTATCCTAAACTTGCGGAGGCGATGGGAATAGACCCGGCTTCAGAACTTCCGGTAGAATTTGACGCCACGGATAAAAAGTTCTGGAAAGCTTATTTTGACATCATCCATCATCCGATGGAAGAGGAAGGCGTAGATTTCTGGTGGATGGATTGGCAGCAGGGCGGAAATTCCCGCGGAGCGGGTTTTGACCCGCAGTGGATGCTGAACCAGTATCATTATCTGGATATAGCCAGAGACGGTAAAAGAGGAATGGCTTTTTCCAGGTACGGAGGACTTGGAAGTCACAGGTATCCGATAGGTTTCTCGGGAAGTACAAAGATCACCTGGAGATCCCTTCAGTTTCAGCCGTATTTTACCGCAACTGCCTCAAATCTGGGATACGGATGGTACAGTCATGATATCGGCGGTCACAGAGGAGGTATTTCGGATGACGAGCTCGCCGCCAGATGGGTACAGTTCGGAACATTTTCTCCGATAATGCGTCTGCACAGTTCAAATGACATATTTAACGCGCGGGAACCCTGGAAATATACCGCTGACTGCGAGCGCGTCATGACGAAGTTCCTTCGTCTGCGCCACAGGATGGTTCCCTATATCTATACGATGAATTACCGTGCATGGCATGATGACAGGCCTCTTATTGAGCCGGTCTATTATCTGTATCCGGATAAGAGGGAGGCATATGAAATAAAGAATGAGTATTTCTTCGGAAGTGAGCTGCTTGTTGATCCGGTAACCCATAAGAAAGACAGTGAGACCACATTTGCCTCGGAACTGACATGGATACCGGAAGGCAGGTGGACAGATGTATTCACAGGCATTGCATATAAAGGCGGAAGGATGATCAAGCTCCACAGGGATATTGACTCCATTCCTGTCTTTGCAAAGGCCGGAGCGGTAATCCCTCTTGCATCCGAGGATACGATCGGATGCTCCGTTGATGCGCCTGATAAGCTGGACATATGTGTTTTCGCAGGGGCAGACGGCTGCTTTTCATTATATGAGGATGATGGCGTAAGCTGTGATTATCTCGAAGGAAAATGTGCATTTACAGACATGCGTCTTAAGTGGGGCGAACAAAAAGCATTTGAGGTTGATCCGGTCAGGGGGGAAAAGGCATTATCACCTGCATCAAGAGATATTACTGTCTGCGTTTACGGAGTGACAGCTGACGCAGCTGAATGCATTGAAGTAGGAAACGCATCAAGAGAACTTATCTGTGAATATGATAAAGAAAGGCACATCCTTAAGATAAAGGTTGGCAGGATCGAAGCCGGAGAAGGATTCAAGATCTCATTCAGGAAAGATGCCGGGCTGGCGGACAATCCGCTGGAGAGCTGGGCATACAAAGTGATACGCAGGGCGGAAATTGACTTTGCCGTAAAAGAAGAATTATATGCTATAATGTGCAGTAAACATGATGTAACAGATAAGATAACCGCCATCAATACAAAACAGGTTTCAGATGAAATGAAGTCTTGTCTGTTTGAGATACTGACGGCGGTCTGAAGGACCAAGAATGATCACTAATTTACATACTCATACAAGCAGATGCAATCACGCCTTGGGAGAGGACAGGGAATATGTGATCTCTGCTGTGGCAGCCGGGATAAAGACGCTCGGGTTTTCGGATCACAGTCCGATGCCGTTTCCGGAAGGTTATGACAGCTCCCACGTACGAATGGCAATGGAGGAGCTGCCTGATTACTGCTCCAGTGTAGCTGCATTAAAAGATGAATTCAAAGATGATATCGAGATACGCCTTGGAGTAGAACTTGAGTATTATCCCGAATACTTTGGAAGGATAATGAAAGAGCTGGAAAAGCATAAGATAGAATATGCCATTCTTGGTCAGCACTTCATCGGAAATGAGATCGGGGAACATTACATGGGGAAACCGCTTGGGATCGATATCCTCAGAAGATATGTGGACCAGACGATCGAAGGCATGAAAACAGGATGTTTTCTCTATCTTGCACACCCTGACATCCCGAAGTTTACGGGAGCTGATAAGGATTACTATATTGAGATGAGGCGTCTTTGCGAAGCGGCCGAAAAGCTGCAGGTCCCTTTAGAGATCAATCTGCTTGGGATCAGGTCCGAACGTAATTATCCGGACCGCAGATTCTGGAAGATAGCAGGTGAAACGGGCTGCCGTGTTGTCATCGGAAGCGATGCGCACCGGCCGGAGGACATCGCAGATACAGCATCCGAGAAAACCGCGCTGGAAATGGCGGAAGAGTTTCATCTGAATCTCATATGATACTGAAAAACTTTTTATTGTCCTAGGAGCACAAATTTCTGTGCTCCTTTTGTTTTGAACCAGTTTATTAACAGCAGGGATGCAGCCGCAAACAGGACTGTCCAAACCGCCAGATAAATAACAGATGGTACAACCGGGGCTAACATGATGTAAAGGCCTGCAGGGATCATGGGCCCAAGTAAGCCAATGAGCATCGCAAACAGGACGGACATGCTCTGCTTGATGGGCTGTATCTCTGTAGTCCAGTCAAGGACAGGTTTTCCAAGATCAAATCTGAGCCCGAGGAGAGTGATGAACGTTATAAAAGCGGCTGTGCAGAGGATCCCCAGAATGATCTCAGGAATACTTGCTTTCAGGACTGCAAGAACGATAACCGTACATATGATGGCCGGTACTCCGGCGATCGATGCGGCCGGGGTAAATTTAGCTCTTATCACCTGCAAAGGCGAGATTGGCATCGACTGGAGTATTCCTATATATGAGCCTTCCAGAGAAATACTTGGCGCGGCGATGTCTACCATGCCCGCGAGTACGCAGACTGCAAAAGTCCCTAATACAGGAAGAAGTCTTGCGCCTCCGGGTACTGATGACAGAATGCTGTCTGCAAGGGAATTGACCGGGCCTGCGGCAATGAGCATTGCAATTGCCCCGGCGACCAGGAACAGCAATCCCATTCCGCAGTTCAGCATGTAGGCCGGGCTGGACAGAAATCTCTTAAATTCTTTCCTGACAAGGGCTCTGTCGGCGCTTGCCGTGGTGATCATGGATTCGCTGAAGACCGCCTTTTTCTCAGACGGTTTGATATTGACTACGCGGTTAAAGCTCTTGCTGACAAGAAGATAAGTAACTCCAAACAGAACTCCCGCGATAGCCGCGAATACGAGCATTCCCAGAACGTTTCCGGTCATCCCAAGGCCCGGCGCATAAAACGGGTATCCAAGATTGAGGATCGACTTCCCGATTGCGTCGGAATTCTCTATGATATTTTTGAAGAAAGAGTTTGCTGCGAATCTGATATAAATAAACAGGCCGATAAAAATGACAGATATTATAACGGTCAGGAACGTTTTGTTCTTAAGCTTGGCGGTGATCACTGCTATGATCCATCCGAAAAAGCAGGAAAAAGCAAGGATCACAAAACCGAGAAGTATAATGCCGAGTATGCCGAAGATCAGGTTGAGAGGTGTGATACCGGCAAAGATAAAATACAGGATGATACCCGGGAGCATTACCATCAGCTCATAGATCAGGCCCATGAAATACACACCGATCATCCTGACTAAAAGTATGTATGCAGGAGGTATCGGCATGGACATGAGCAGTTCATTGTCCTTGGCATTGTAAAGCATTGCGGCTGTAGTGAACGCGCTGCCTATGACACCGAAGATAAAGGCCATTGCTGTAATGAAGAAGTAATACAGCCAGCCGTTTCCGGTAGGTATGAGGTTGAAAGCAAACAGCGAATCCAGCGCGCCCATTGAAAGCATCAGAACGAAATATATGATTATCAGGAAAATAAACATTCCTTTTCCGCCCTGTTTACCTTTTCTCTTGTTGGTCAGATACATTTTCTTGATCTGAGCCAGCTCTTTTTTCAGTAAGGCTTTGATCATTTTTCAGCCTCCGCGTTTTTTGCGCCTTCAAGCTCAAGGAATACGCTCTCAAGAGACTCGTCGCCCTTTACTTCGTCCATGGTGCCGGCTTTGATGAGCCTTCCCTGTTTGATGATAGCGACCTTGTCGCACAGCTTTTCGGCAACATCAAGAACATGTGTAGAAAAGAAAATGGCGCCGCCTTCATTGCACATTTCCCGCATGGTCTCTTTTAGAAGGAAAGATGCTTTGGGGTCAAGGCCTACAAAAGGCTCATCCATCAGTATCAGCTTAGGCGCGTGTATAAGAGCGCTCATTACTGCGAGCTTTTGTTTCATTCCATGAGAGTAGGAGTTTATGTTCTGGGCAAGCTTGTCCGTAAGTTCAAACATGTCTCCGTATTTTTTGATCCTTGCAGCCCTATCGTTCTGGCTGACACCGTAGATGTCGGCGACAAAGTTAAGATACTGTATTGCGGTCATGAAATCATATATGTCGGGATTGTCAGGGATATATGCCATGACTTTCTTAGCTTCTATGGGCTTTTCGGCAAGAGAGATATCGTTTATGAATATCTCTCCGTTGTCATAGGTCAAGATACCGGCCACACTTTTAAGAGTCGTGGTCTTTCCTGCGCCGTTATGCCCGATGAAACCGTATATCTCGCCCGGCCGTATATGAAGGCTCAGGTCATCTACTGCTGCATAATCCCCGTATTTTTTTGTAAGATGTTCTATTCTAAGCATTATCTTTCCTCCTGGTCAGAACTGGCTGCACTTAACAATGGCTATGCCTTGGTTTTTATCAGCAAGAAGCAGCATTTTTTCACCTGACTGTATTTCAAATAGATCGCGGATCTGGTCAGGGATAATGATCCGTCCGTCTGTTTCAACATCAACGATGCCCATTACCCTGCCGTTTTTACTATCATCGGCCATTTTTTCCGGCCGGTCAACCTGCATGGTAACAAATTCATCAAGCGTGACCTTGAAAAGAGTCGCCAGTTTTACGCAGTTGGCTATATCGGGAAGAGTTTCTCCTGTTTCCCATTTCGCGATCGTCTGTCTTGAAACATCAATTATCTCGGACAGCTGTTCCAAGGTATAGTCATTTTTCCGGCGCAGGGTCCTGATGTTATCTGCTATATGGATATTCATGTCAGCCTCCATACTTATGATAGGCTATTATAACAAAACAATGGCAAAACAAAACCAATAGTTCTTTACATGTCCTGTTAAGTTTGCTTAACAATCGCATGCGACATAAACAGAGATGCATGCTTTTCAGCATGCATCTCTGTGATCGGTATCATTATTCTAGTTATTCCGGATCGTCTGTTCCCCCGGGTTCGTCTGAAGCTTCGGGATCGTCTGCAGCGTCAGACGGTGTTTCCGGCTCCTCCAGTGCAGTCTGTTCACTTTGCTGGACATAGCCGTTGACAATGTCATATTCTGTGCCGGATCCGTCAGTGTATGTGCCTGTAAATCCGGACTGGAACTGGCCGCCCTTGATATAAAGAAGCTCTTCATCATCACTGATTATGCCGGTAAATCCAAACTGGACCTTGCCGTCTTTTACATACCATATGCCGGCGCTGTTTTCAGCAAGTCCGGTATATTCAAAGATGACCTTACCGTCTTCAAGATACCACCAGCCATTTTCGTTTGATGCAAGGCCGTTAAAGTTGAAATTGACTTTGCCGTTTTCGATACGCCACCAGCCGTTGTTTCCATGGGCGATACCGGTATAGTCGGACTGGACCTTTCCTCCTTTAACATACCAGTAAGTATTGTTATCCTGAACAATGCCGATATGGCCAAACTGAACTTCTCCGTCTAAAACATACCAGGTGCCGTAATTGTTGGAAGCGAATCCGTTGAATCCGGAATTGACTTCACCATTTTCAAAGTAGAACCATCTTCCGTTTGCACCATGTGCAAGGCCGTTAACATTTGTTTTGACTTTTCCGTTTTCAACAAGCCATGAACCGAACCCGGTCTTTGCGAAACCGGTATATCCGCTCTGGAACTTGCCTCCGGATACATACAGGAAATCGTTGTTATTCTGGACTACACCGTTGAAGCCGAACTGAACCTTGCCGCCGTCAACATACCAGGTACCGTTGCTGTTTGTTGCAAAACCATTGAAATCGAACCGGACTTTGCCGTCTTTGAGATACCACCAGCCGTTTTCGTTATCTGCGAGACCATTGAAGCCGAAATTGACTTTCCCGCCTTCAACGCGCCACCATGTACCGTCAACGTCCCTTGCAACACCGGTATAACCGAACTGGACTTTGCCGTCTTTTACGTACCAGGTGCCGTTTTCATTTGTAGCCATTCCGGTGTAGTTAAAGTCGACTGCGCCGTTTACAAGATACCACCAGCCGTTTTCGTTGCTTGCAAGTCCGTTAAAGTTAAAGATCGGTTTGCCTTTTTCAATACGCCACCATGAACCGTCGGAATCCCTTGCAATACCTGTATATTCGGTCAGGACTCTGCCGTTCTTTAAATACAGATAATCATTATTTATCAGAATGATCCCGGAATGGCCAAACTGGACTTTGCCGTTTTGCACATACCAGGTACCGTTTGCATTAGTTGCAAGACCGTTATAATCAAACCGGACTTTGCCGTTTTCAAGGAACCACCAGCCGTATTCATTATCTGCAAGACCGTTATAATCAAAGTTAACTTTGCCTTTTTCAATACGCCACCAGCCATAATCATTTTTAGCAATGCCGGTATAGTTATAGTTGACCTTGCCGCCTTCGATGCGCCACCAGCCGTATCGGCCCTGCTCAACGCTCCAGCAGTCAAACTGGACCTTGCCTTCATCGACAAACCATGAGCCGTACTGATTGTCGACAATTCCCTTATAGTTAAAGTCGACCTTTCCGTTTTCAAGATACCACCAGCCATTTTCATTTGAGGCGAGTCCGTTGTAATCAAAGTTGACCTTGCCGTTTTCAATGCGCCACCAGCCGTATCTGCCCTGGGCAACGCCTGTATAGCTGAAAATGACCTTGCCGCCCCTGATGTACCAGTAACCGATGGGGTTTTCCGCGATCCCGTTAAAATCAAAATCAACGATTCCGTCTTCCACATACCACCAGCCGTTTGCATTAGATAAAACCGAGGTGACTATGACGGGTGAATCATTATCTTTAAAGCGGGCATGATATTCGCCGTCTTCAGGATCCGGGGTGTTGTCAAGATATATGGCATCAAACAGTTCGGGTGTCATGTAACTGATTATGTTGCTGTTTGGATCATCATTGTAATAATCGCCCTGAGGGTCACCGGAGCCGTCTGCGTAATTAGGTCTGACAATGAGATAGTCTTCACCCAGTTCCATGTAATTGTAATAAGCAATGGGAGCTACTGCGACATAAGACTCAGAATCGTCACCGCCGCCCCAATTACCATTGATCGCCTGATATGAATTAATGGCTATGCCTACATGGCGGCAGAAATCACCGCTGAAGTAAAAGACCAGATCTCCCGGCCTTGCCCTGCTGACAAGAGTTCCTCCGGCAGCTCTTACACCTGTATACATTGTAGGCGGATGTCCGGTATATGGAATGACATTGGAACTTATGTCAGCTGCTTTGGCACATGAAAAAACAAAGTCAGCGCACCAGCCTTCAATACGGGTTGTCATAAAATCCCAGGCATGATAGCCGTTGTTGGCCATGGCTATCGCAACAAGAGCCTCGGCGTCTGTCATGCCGGAAGTATCCACTATATCCAGATTATCGCTGAAATCTATTGTCATTAGAGACATCTCATCAGGATCATCTTCTGCATGGGTGCCTATAGAAAATGATAAAACGCAAAATGTAAGCACTAATACAAACGAGAAGATGACAGACAATTTATTTACTAATAGTTTTTTGCCCATTTGACCTCCTAAAGAACAGTCGCAATTGTTACAAAATTATTAAATAATTCTAACATAATAAAGATTAATTGTCACCCCCTGAAATTATCTTCAAGGAACTTGGTCTGAAGCTTCACTATCTCTTCATGAGTTGTGGCCAGAAAGCATTTTTCCCGCAGTTCCTTCAGCCGGTCATGATAGGAACGGACTTCCTGTTCATAACGGACAGCGTTTCCGACTCCCAGCCATTTGGAAACTTTGATCTTTACGCCGCTTAAATGAGGGCATTCTCCTTCCTGGAGGAAATATGAGAAGCTTCCGTCGTCGTGATAGATCCTTGCAAGCGGGAACATCCTGCATATGCCGGGACGGAAAGCATGAATGGTGCACCTGCCTTCATCACTCAGGAAAATGCATTCGTCTTTATCCGGTTTCTTTCCAAGCACCGGCAGGAGGATATTGTTTACCAATGTGATCTCGATCAATCCCAGCGCAAGCAGATCGTCAAAGCTCTTTTGCAGGCCTTCTTTAAGCCTGTCCATGTCCCATTTATCAAGGGTTATGCGTTCCGCCCTGTCCCGGCAGCAGTCGCAGCAGCCGCTGCAGTCATTGCATCCAAGCCTGACCATGTCATTTGCATGCAGGAGCTTTTCGGGCGATATAAGGTTTTCATCGATGTCTCTTATCATAATTCAAGGTTTCCCAGAAAACTGTCAAGTTCAGAGCAGACCGCGGCTATCTGATCTTTTGTTATCCCGTCATAGTGGATGCCGCAGGAGATGACTACAGGCGAGGCGCAGCGTTCACATAAAACGGCTGCCCATCTGTCTGAAACAGCGCTGTCTCTGTGGCCTTCAAATTCATGCGTGACCACAGGTTCTCCGGGAAGGGCGATCGACACCGCGCCGATGTGCGCGCTGTCCCCGCCGGCGATCAGGACATTTATCCCTCTGCCGGTGTCATTTAATTTTATTTCTATTGGCTTTCCAAGCACTTGCAGGGTGTAGTTTCGTTCAGTCATCCGGTCCACGCTGCCTTTCATATACGAAAAATTTATGTTTGACTCCACAATATTATAGTATAATTCAAAAAACTGATCATATACATAGTATTTTGCATAATTGGAGAACACATGAAAAAGAAGATCCTGAGGGCAGTTCCCATACTGCTGGCGCTTTTAGTGCTGCTGCTTTCGTTTTCGGGATGCAAACGGAAACCTGATCCGACGACAGCGCAGACAACCGAACCCATAAGCGTGACGACAGTCACGGAAGCGACAGTACAGCTGGAAACGGATACAGAAACAGAAATTGAAACTGAAACAGAGACTGCTGCGGCTGAGCCGGATGGAGTTTCTGTGACCATTGACGGAACATATACCAGCAAGGAAGAAGTGGCAGCCTATATTCATGAATTCCGCTGTCTCCCGTCAAACTTTATAACCAAATCCGAGGCTCAGGCACTTGGATGGGACAGCAGCAAGGGTAATCTGTGGTCGGTTGCCGAAGGGAAGTCAATAGGCGGCGACCGGTTCGGCAATTATGAAGGGTATCTTCCCAAAGCCAAAGGACGTGTCTATTATGAATGTGACATCGGATATGACGGAGGACGCCGCGGACCGGAGAGGATAGTCTTCTCAAATGACGGACTTATCTATTATACGGAAGACCACTATAACACGTTTGAACTCCTGTACGGAGAAGAGTGAGTATCGGAGGATGATAATGGAAAAGATCTTAGACGCCGCCTTTCTCGGAGAAAGGCAGCAGGCACATGAATATCTGGCACAGATGCTCGATCTGCCGTCATATTACGGAAAAAATCTGGACGCGCTTCATGACTGCCTCAGTGAGACGAGGGAATTGAAGCTCATAATAAAGAATACTCAGCTGGCGGGGGATTATTTCCGCATTCTGCTGCCTGTGCTTGCGGATTCATGCAGCGAAGTCATCCTTGAGGAGGAAAGCACCGAGATCAGAGATGATTACGATGACAGCAGTGACGGAGATAATTAATAAACTGTTTTGAATGCGTCAGGGATATATTCTGCTATGTCCGATGAGATGAGTCCTATCTCACCTAAGTCATCAGCCGCAAGATCGCCGGCGGTGCCGTGTATCCACATGCCGATGGCGGCGGAGTCAACTGATGTGTAGCCTTGTCCGTTAAGGGCGGCAATAATGCCGGTGAGGACATCACCGGAGCCTCCGGTGGCCATTCCGGGGTTGCCGGTAGTATTTATAAATGTATCTTCAGGGGTGCCGGCAAGAGAGCCGGCACCTTTCAGTACTATCACAGATCTGTATTTCTCTGACAAAGTACGGAAAGCATCCAGTCTTCCTTCGTCGGTTGAATAGTCAAACGAAATACCTCCAAGAAGCCTTCTGGCCTCTCCGACGTGAGGTGTAAGAGTTATCTCTGCACCGCATTTCAGGACCAACTCGGTGAGCTCAGCGGAGGATGAGATTATGTTCAGGGCATCGGCATCCAGAACAAGTTTTCCCTGATATCTTTTAAGGATGTCAGCAAGAATCTGTCTTACGATGGTTTCCCTGCCAAGACCGGGACCGGCGGCTATCGCGCTGTATTCGCTCAGGTCGCAGCCTTCAGAGTACGCAACGCATGTGGCTTCAGGGACTGCAGTCTGAAGTATCCCCAGAAGAGGGCTGTCAAGTGAGGGCAGAAGAAACCTGACCAGACCGCTGCCGCTCCTTAATGCAGCCCGCCCGCACAGTATGGCGGCCCCTGCCATCCCTGCGGAACCTGCAAAAATAAGGATCTTTCCGAAATCACCCTTGTGCGCGTCGCGCTTTCTTTTAGTGATCTTGCTGCTGATATATTCCCTGTTCAGACTGATCATCCTGATAACCTCCGGATCTGCCTATTTGAGCATATTATACATTAATCAGAGAAATTTGTAAGATTATGTGTTACAATATCAAATTGGATATTTATAAACTGAAAACAATACATAGATCAAGTAGGAATTTTGCGAATGAAAAACGAAGAAAAAAGAAATAAGAAAAAAGGTCACGGCGGTATAGTTATCTTATGGATACTTGGCGTGATATTGATCCTTGTTGCGCTGTTCATTGCGCTCACGGTACACAAAGAGCTCAGGATAACGCTGAACGGAGAACCGCAGATCGAAGTCAGCTATGGGAAACCATATGAGGATCCCGGTGCCAGAGCTGTCTGGGGGAACAGATTTTTCAGTTTCCTCGGAGGAGAAGCGGAAGTCGTAGCGGATACCGGCAGTGTTGATACCTCTGTGCTCGGAACATACGAGGTTTATTATACTTCCGTATATAAGAATGTGACTGCGACGGCCGTCAGGGAAGTCAAAGTGGTTGATGACGAGGCACCGGTCATTACATTAAATTCAAAGAAGGATTACTATACTCTTCCCGGTCAGCCCTATGTGGATGAGGGCTATACCGCGGTCGACAACCATGACGGCGATGTCACTGCCAAGGTCATGGCGGTT
>SVDE01000233.1 GCA_015057955.1 Lachnospiraceae bacterium
CTCGACATCTCGGACAACCTGCTGCTGTATGCGATATTCATCGCAATGTATACGCTCCCGCAGATCATCATGCCTATATTTTCAGGAGCAATACTTGACAGATTCTCCCGCAGAAAAGCGATATATACACTCGATTTCATCTCAGCAGGGATGTACGCCGTAATGGCCGGAGTCATAGCGACAGGATGGTTTTCATTTCCGGTTTTTGCAGCGTATTGCTTTATACTCGGATCAGTCCAGAGCATATACATGGTCGCGTATGAGAGTTTTTATCCGCTGCTCATAACGGAAGGCAATTTCCAGAAGGCATATTCCATCGCCAGTGTACTTGAGACATGTTCTGCTGTCATGGTCCCCGTATCCACGTTCCTCTATAAACAGATCGGGATGGCACCTCTCCTTGGGATAAACGCAGTGTCTTTTTTTATCGCCGCCGTAATGGAGACGCAGATCAAAACGCAGGAGCAGTATATTGAAGACCAGAAACAGACTCTTCAGAAGGGGGCAGGGCACATCAGCCAGATGCTGACTGATGTAAAGGAAGGGTTCTTGTATCTTAAGTCAGAAAAAGGACTCCTTGCCATCGCCTGCTATTTTGCCGTCTCAGCAGTATGCGGAGGCGTTTCAAGTGTGGTTGTCCTGCCATTCTTTAAATATTCATTTAATAACGGCGAATACATTTACATGCTGGTGTGGGGCGTCGGTCTCGCCGGAAGGGCGATAGGAGGAGGCATACACTATAAGCTTAAACTGCCGGTTAACATGAAATTCAGGATCGCCCTTACAGTATATATAGTGATCTCGCTCCTGGAAGGAACATATCTCTTCTGCCCGATACCGGCCATGGCTGTCATGTGCTTTGGTGTCGGGATAGGTGGTGTGACGAGTTATACAATACGTATTTCGTCCACGCAGAGCTATGTTCCAGATGAGAAGAAAGGCAGGTTCAACGGCGCCTTCAACATGATAAGTACTGCAGGAGCGCTTGCAGGGGAAGGATTAGCCGGAGGCCTGTCACAGGTCATGCCAGGAAGGACTATACTGTTTATCGTAATGATGCTATGCGCAGCGGCAGCGGTGGTCTTCATAGGCGGAAACCGGAGACAGGTAGCGCCAATATACAATAGGCAGAAATAACAGCAAGAAAAAAACAGGTGCGAGATGCACCTGTTTTTTGAACGAAAAGAATATGTCAGCGCTTATCCCTGTCAACAAATTTAAGGGCGATCACAGATGCAAGGGCAAATATCACAAGCAGCAGAAGAAGTACTCCCCAGCAGGTAAGTACATTTGAGACTGTACTGGCGTATTCGCTGCTCACACCGTATTGACCGGACCATTTAATGAAGTCGTCGACCATTCCATGGCTTTCAATATCCACCAGAATATCAAGAAGAGGTTTTTGACCGTATATCTCTATGTTTTTAACGCCGACCAGAGTGTTCCACAAAGATACCATCGGCTGTTCATTGTATCTGCCTATCGCACTGAGGCTGTTCATTCCCCAATGGGAAATGGTCGCATATTTGACATAATCAGCTACGCCGGACAGCTGGAAAAAACCGCCTGAGAATACCAGCTGGAAGATCAGCAGGAATGGCATGACAGTCATTGCCGTTGTAGTTGTTCTGACTATGCAGGAGACCATCAGGGCCATGATATCTGAAACATAAGTGATCAAAAGGATCGTGAGACCGATATCAATGAGTCCCAATGGTGTGATAACACCCTGCATGGGGATCTTGACACCTGCGATCATTAAAATGACGATCGTAACGATAGTCTGCAGAATGCAGAGGATCAGCTGGTAGAGCAGATGCGAGCAGATATATGAGGAAATATGCAGGCCTGCACGGTGCTCACGTTTTACGATATCTCTTTCACGGCATACCACCTGAATGGAGTTGAAAAAGCCGTTCCATATGCATACGCATACAAGCGCGAAAGTTCCAAGTTGTGTGCCTTCCTGGGTGACGAACAGGTTTTCGCCGATCACGAAAGTAACGATCGCTGCTATTACCGCACCGATAGGGAGGACTTTCCAGTCGCTCTGATAAACGAACATGCGAAGGAACTTTCTGAAATATATACCGGTCTGGGCGATCCGGCCTTTATGCTTTAACGGTTCAGTCTTCTGTTCATTCATGACTGATCACCTTCTTCCTGTACTGAAGTGAGACTAACATATTTCTCGATAAATTCATCCGCGCGTCCTTCTCCGCCTTCGTCCTTGCTGTTGACGCTCATTACAATGCCTTCCATCGAATCCTTTCCGAAGAATTCACGAGCTTCTGCGGGACTGCCGTAGAATGCAAGACGACCGACACGGTTGGAGTCCCTGGCAAGAACGATGACCTTGTCAAAAAGCTCTATCACACGGTCAGGCGTATGTGAGATGACTATTACGATCCTGCCTTCATCAGCAACCTGGCGCAGTTTGTTGAAGATCTCACGGGCTATGACGCCGTCGAGTCCGGAATCAGGCTCGTCCAGGACGAAAAGCTCAGGATCGGTCACAAGCTCCATGGCGATCGAAATCCTGCGCAGCTGTCCGCCGGACTTCTTTTCGACTAGGCCTTCCTTACCGGCAGATAGTCCAAGAAGATCCATGATCTCGGTGAGTTTACTGCTTTTTTCTTCTTTGGTAAGGTTATTCGGCATGCGAAGCTTAGCGGCATCGGCTACGGTACGTATAACAGTATCCTTTCCCCTTATCAGATTCTTCTGAGGTACATAACCGATCCGGTACTTGACGCTTTCGTAATCTTTATATACATCCGATCCGTTGAGCAGGACGGTGGCATCGGCCTTTTCATATCCGATGACTGCATTGATCAGTGTCGTTTTTCCGGATCCGGACCCTCCGAGCAGCAGGACTAAAGACTTGTTTGGTATGTTAAGACAAATGTCTTTAAGAAGATAACGCTTTTTACCGCCGTCTTTTACAGTGCGTTCTTTGATATCAAGGCTGAGTCCTTCATTACTTAATGTGAATCCACGCGCTGCTTCAGCGCCCGGTATCTGGGCAGGAGCGGTTCCTGCCTGCCAGTATTCATCATGCAGGGTCTCTTTCTGAGGCTGGAATACTTTCCCGAATCCGATGATCATGACTGCAAGCCAGGATACAACGAGGAAAAGGATGATCCATCGTTTCTTAAGTCCGAAGACCTTGATGATCTGGAGGAACATCCTGATCCTGTAGATGAACAGGAATACGAATACTAC
>SVDE01000234.1 GCA_015057955.1 Lachnospiraceae bacterium
ACTGGAACGACGGCAAGGTTCAGGAGTTCAAGGACAGAAAGGTGTATGTGACCGAGCGCAGCCATCTTACACACAATGGTCCTGTTCAGAAGCTTGGTGATGCTCTCGCCGAGAACAGCCAGGCACCTGCAACTGAGGCTGAAAAGGTTGTAGCTGATACGATCGCCGCAGCGGAAAATGAGCTTCCGACCATGTATGTTAAGGATCACTGCCCGAAGTGCAAAGGCGCTGAACAGCGTTTCAGGATCGGCAACATCGCTTACAACGAAGTGAACTGCTCACAGAACATGGATGTTGCACGTGCCCTTAATATCACTCAGACTCCGACCATCATCGATCCGGACGGAACCAGATACGAAGGCGCTACAGCAGCTATCGAATGGATGAAGGCTCATAACAAGTAAGAGGAAGAGTTTAATGTACGATATCATCGTTATCGGCGGGGGCCCTGCGGGGCTCACCGCCGCTGTATATGGATTAAGAAACGGCAAGTCCGTTTTTGTTATAGAGAAAAATGTTTTCGGCGGACAGATCTGCAATTCACCGCGAGTTGAGAACATCCCCGGATTTGACTGCATCAGCGGTGATGAGTTTGGCGAGAAGTTCCTTGCTCAGGCAATGAACCAAGGCGCTGAGATCACAATGGAGGATGCAGTTTCTGTCCGGAAGACTGCTGACGGCTTCCTTGTAAAGACCGCGGAAGGCAGCGAATACGAAGGAAAGACCGTCATCCTGGCTACCGGAACAACACACAGGCTTCTTGGTCTCCCTGGTGAGGAGGACCTTGTCGGAAACGGCATCAGCTTCTGTGCAGTTTGTGATGGTGATTTCTACAGAGACAAGACTGTAGTCATGATAGGCGGCGGAAACTCTGCATTCGTGGAAGCAAATCTCCTGGTCGAGATAGTTGACAAGCTGATCATGCTTCAGGACATGCCGTTCTTCACTGCAGACGCAAAATCCCAGGAACAGCTCTTTACACATGACAATGTGGAGACTCACGTAGGATGCAGGATCCTGGAGTATGTCACCGAAAATGGTGAGATCCGCGGTGTACGCTACGTAGAGAACGGCGAGGAGAAGGTCGCCGGATGCGACGGCGTGTTCCTTGCGGTAGGCCTTATCCCTGATAACGGTGCGTTCACAAATGTCGCAGATCTGAATGAATACGGATACTTTGCTTCTGACGAAAGCTGCACCACATCAACTCCGGGCGTATTCGTCGCAGGCGATGCCCGCGTGAAAACTCTCCGCCAGGTCGCAACTGCATGCTCAGATGGCGCAATGGCCGCCATCGCCGCCTGCAATTACCTGCGCGGCTGATATAAACATCTTTAGGTCAGGGCTGCCTTTAACGGCAGCCTTTTTCTTTTTGTTGACTGGTTTCAGGGCAAATTCCGGATAATGCGCAAGTGCCCCCATTGATTTGCGGCTGTCAGTCGGGGGACATCTTCATTAACCATAAAATACCCCCAACATATTGGCGGGGTGCCTGGGGGTATTATCCTGTTTTCTCTTTTATCCCCCCAACAGAATAAGACAAAAGGTGAGGGCACCAAAGCTCTTTTTCAAATATGCCCCATATACCGCTAAATCCGGCAGAGTGATTGAAATAGTTCATATGAAGATGATAAAATATCGGGCATAAAAGGAGAATAACATGCCGGTCATGATCAAAATATTAAGAACATTGCTTGGGACAGCAGGAATAATCCTATTCTTGTGGTTCTTTGTGCCTGGGCTTCTGACGGCTCATTTCCATATAGGCGTTGTGACAGGAACGATCATCTCGATCCTGATGATCATCTATGCGGTATTTGCCGGTCAGATAAACAGGTTTATAAGCTTTCTATGGAGCAAGGCAGCAGGAAAGGTGCTGATATTCATCGTGCTGGCTGCAGTGGCAGCCATACTTACTCTCGCAATCATGTGCATGGTATGCATGGGCAGAGGCATGAAGAAAGATGCTGAAAGGAGCGGGACTGTAGTGGTGCTCGGCTGCCGCGTATACAGCTATGGACCTAGTCTGATGCTGAGGGCAAGGCTGGATGAAGCAATAGAGTATCTGGATGAAGTTCCCGGCTCTGTCTGCATCGTGTGCGGCGGCCAGGGAAAGAATGAGCCGGAAACGGAAGCTGCGGCGATGTACGGATATCTCACAGAACGGGGAGTGGGTCCGTCGAGGATCTACACGGATGATACTTCCCAGGATACTTTCGAGAATCTGACAAATGCCTCAAAGATCATTGAAGAGAATGGCCTTGATGAAAAGTGTGTGATAGTGACAAGTGACTATCATTGCTACAGGGCGTTAAAATATGCAGAAAGGTTTGGATACAGGGATCCTTCAGCATTGCCTGCGAAGACACTTTGGTGGCTGTTCCCGTCATCATATATAAGAGAGATGTACGGGATACTTGAGATGTGGTTCCTGAACTGAAGAGTATGAGTGTTGAAAAAGTAAGAGAATGGCTGGAGGCCAGAGGCTTCGCAGACAGGATGACGGTACATGAAGGAACGATAGACACTGTTGAGCATGCAGCAATACAGGTGGGAGCAAGTGAAGCCGAGATCGCAAAAACGCTTTCGTTCATGGTGGATGAGAAACCGGTGATCGTGGTCATGGCAGGGGATGCCAGGGTAAACAGCTCCAAGTTCAAAGCGCAGTTCCATACAAAGCCGCACATGATCCCGCGCGACATGGTAGAGGAGCTTACAGGGTTTGCTCCGGGAGGAGTGTGCCCGTTCGCGATCCCCGCGGACATACCGATCTGGCTGGATGTTTCCATGAAGAGATTCGGGCATGTTCACCCGGCGGGCGGAAGCGAGTATGTCTCTGTAGATCTGACACCGGAAGAACTCGAAGAAGCATCCGAAGCCGCAGGCTGGTGCGATGTTTGCGCTGGCTGGGAGAATTGAAAATAACTGTGGAAAAAACACAGGGATAGGCATATAATAATCGGGCAGGGAAGCGTAGCTCAGCTGGGATGAGCGCTCGCCTCACACGCGAGAGGTCACGGGTTCGAGCCCCGTCGTTTCCACTTAAGGGGTATTAGCTCAGCTGGGAGAGCGCCAGGTTCGCAATCTGGAGGCCAGGGGTTCGATCCCCCTATGCTCCATAAGGTTTCACCCTTGAAAAAGCCTATGAATTCGCGGTTTGTAGGCTTTTTTTATTGCCCGGGGCGGTTTGTAGGCTTTTTTTA
>SVDE01000074.1 GCA_015057955.1 Lachnospiraceae bacterium
ACTGGAGCATAGGGGATTCGAACCCCTGACCTTTTGAATGCCATTCAAACGCGCTCCCAGCTGCGCTAATGCCCCGTGGGTACAGCAGGTCTGGTTACCTGCTGCCGGTATTAAATTTAAGTGGGCACTAAGGGACTCGAACCCCTGACCCCATCCACGTCAAGGATGTGCGCTCCCAGCTGCGCTAAGTGCCCAAGGTGTGCGGATAGCCCGCACACGTTATTTTATTTCAATTCGTCAACTTTCTCAAGTACTTCTTTCAGATTGCGGCGCGCAAATAATATTTCTGTCTTTTCCACAACCTTATTTCCTGACGGATACAGTCCGAATTTGTCCAGATCTTCAATGTTTCTTGGTTCTGTACAGATCTGCTCAAATGTCTTTGCCGCAGTCTCAGGCATGAACGGAGCCAGCAGTGTTGTAAGGATAGCTATGGACTCTGTCAGGTTGTAGAGCACTTCCTTAAGGCGGTCTGCCTTTTCAGGATCCTTAGCGAGTACCCATGGCTCAGTCTCATCAATGTACTTGTTGCATCTCTTGTAGCCATTGAAGATCTCGGTAAGAGAGTCTGCGACTCTGAGCGCTTTCATCTTCCCGATAACAGTATCCTTTACGGCACATACTACAGACTTGAGGTCGGCGTCAACATCCTCTGTAACTCCGGTACTCTCAACAACACCGCCGAAATACTTGTTCGTCATCGAAATGGTCCTGTTAACAAGATTTCCGAATGTGTTCGCAAGGTCTGAATTGCACCTTTCAACCATGAGCTCCCATGTGATAGTTCCGTCATTTTCAAAAGGCATCTCATGAAGAACGAAATAACGTACAGCGTCTACGCCGAACAGTGCTACCAGATCATCGGCATATATGACGTTGCCTTTTGACTTGCTCATCTTTCCTTCTCCGAGAAGGAGCCATGGATGTCCGAATACCTGCTTAGGAAGAGGAATGTCCAGAGCCATGAGCATGATCGGCCAGTAAATGGTGTGGAATCTGAGTATGTCCTTTCCAATCAGGTGAAGGTCTGCAGGCCAGTATTTTTTGAACAGCTCACCGGACTCTCCATAAACATCAAGTCCAAGTCCTGTTGCGTAATTTGAAAGCGCATCAACCCAGACATATATTACGTGTGCCGGATCGAAATCAACGGGAATGCCCCATTTGAATGAAGTCCTTGAAACACACAGATCCTGAAGACCGGGTTTAAGGAAGTTGTTCATCATCTCATTCTTCCTGGATTCAGGCTGTATGAACTCCGGATGAGTCTCAATGTGCTCGATCAGACGGTCGGCATATTTGCTCATTTTGAAGAAGTATGCCTCCTCTTTGGCAGGCTTTAATTCCATTCCGCATTCAGGGCAGACATTTCCGCCTTCTACCTGAGAAGCAGTGTAAAAAGCCTCGCACTCCTTGCAGTACAGGCCTTCATAATATCCTTTGTAGATATCACCTTTCTCATAGAGCTTTCTGAATATTTTCTTTACCGCTTCCTCATGGTCGGGATCAGTTGTCCTGATGAACCTGTCATATGATGTGTTCATCAGATCCCAGATGCGCTTTACCTCAGCAGCAGTCTGGTCGACGAATTCCTTGGGCGTGAGGCCGGCAGCGGTTGCCTTGTCTTCTATTTTCTGTCCATGCTCATCTGTTCCGGTCTGGAAGCGGACATCATATCCTTCCAGCCTTCTGAATCTTGCGATGGCATCGGCAAGAACTATCTCATAAGTATTTCCGATATGCGGCTTGCCTGATGTATAGGCGATGGCCGTAGTGATGTAATATGGTGTCTTTGCCATTATTCTTCTCCTTTGCTGTATCAGTACTCTATCTCTTCCTCCATGGGAAGCTCCAGTACTTCCGGATTTGCCAGGATAGCCTTCAGCAGACGAACAGATTTGGAATAGTAATATCCGTCTGCAAGACGCTCATCGACGGTAAGTCCCAGATCGACAGTTTCTTTGACAACAGTCTGGTTGTTCTCGTCCAGGCATGCAGTCTTTTTGATCTCGCCTATAAGGCAGAACAGGGATGTTGTTCCCCAGTTTGTCAGATGGTGGTAACCGCTCTTCAGCTTTATCGATCCGACATTTGAAAGGACCGCTGTTGTATAATAAGGGTCGGTCTCTATCATCCAGCGCGGGCATTTTCCGATGCGGTCCAGCCAGCGGATGATATTTACAAACCCGCGGACAAGCCGTACCGGAGGCTTGCTGACAATGTTCATGGCGTTTGTGGATCCGTCCACATGATCACTCTTGCCGGAACTGATCTGTTCATAGAGATGTCGGTGGATGTCATTGACCGTATCTCCCTGTGACGGATAGATCACCGCCAGCGCTTCTTCTGCGGTGTCAGTAAAAAGTTTCTTTACAACAAATGAAACCGAGATCCATCTGCGCTGGTACATGAGCTGGTTCACGATAAAACGGTTCAGCTTCGGACGCAGAGTCAGCGTCTTGATGACCGCGGTAGTGATGATATGGAACGGTGTATAAGGGAAAAGCACTCCTTCTTCACTGTTCTTCTTTTCACAGTATGCGCGGATCGGAGCCATGTCTATCCTTTCGGAAATGTATGCCTCATTGTCACATCTGTTCGGATACAGGATCGATGTGATGATATGCATTGCATCAAGATCACGTATCTGCACTCCGTCGAACCTGTCGCCAATTTTATGGCGGATCTTCTTTTTCATCGGATTATCCATTGCTATCCATCCCCCTGTTATTCTGGTCCTGTATCTTGGCCAGTTCCTCTTCCTCCAGCTCCCTGTAGGCTATCTTGCCCAGTTTGGTCAGCGGGAGTTCCTCACGGAACTCTATGTCATAAGGCATCATGTATCTGGCTACATGTTTCTTGCAGTATGCCATGATGTGCAGCCAGGTTTCCTCGCCGGGTTCATATCCCGGGTTGAGGACAACAAACGCCTTGATCTTCTGCATCCTGTACGAGTCCGGAACACCGATAACGCAGCTTTTGCTTACATATTTGCTGCCATTCAGGATGTTTTCCATCTGCGCCGGGTAAATGTTATAGCCGGAACTGATTATCATCCTCTTTATGCGTCCCTTGAAGAAGACGAAGCCTTCTTTGTCCATGAAGCCAAGGTCTCCGGTATGGCACCAGATGTGTCCGTCGGCATGTTTTCTCAGGACTTTTTCAGTCTCTTCCTTGCTGTTTACGTAACCTTTCATTACGGTCGGGCCGCAAATGGCTATCTCGCCGACTTCTCCGTACGGCATCTCTTCCAGCGTGTCCGGATCCACTATCTGAATGTATGTATCCGGGAACGGAAGTCCTATGCTCCCCACCTTATGCTTGTCAGGCGGAGTCAGGCAGATCGCGGCAACTGTCTCCGTCGCTCCGTATCCTTCCCTGATCCTTATCGGTGAACCATGCTCTTCAAGGAACTGGTCTATCTTCTTTTTAAGTTCAATGCTCAGTGTATCTCCGCCGGAAAATGCTCCTTTAAGGAATCCCAGATCCGCCTTCTTTAGAACATCTGTCCTGGTCATGGCCTCAAACAGTGTGGGAACACCTGCCAGGAAATTACATTTGCTCTTCACCATCAGCTTTGAATAGCTGTCAGCTGTAAATCTGGGCATCAGTACGCTGCATCCGCCGTTTGCGAGCATTGAATGTATGCATACCCCGAGCCCGAATCCGTGAAAGATCGGAAGTGCGGCAAGCATCCTGTCCCCGGGTGTAAACATGGGATTGACTCCTACTATATGGGCAGCATGCGCATTGAAATTCCTGTTTGTGAGCTTGGCTCCTTTTGTTGTGCCGGTCGTTCCGCCTGAATACAGGATCACTGCCGTGTCGTCATTTCCCCCGGGAGTATCCCATTTCCATCTGCATCTTCTTCCGAGTCTTAAGAACTCTTTCCACCAAAGGACCGGTGCATCTCTTCTGACTCTCGGCACCTTGCGGCCTTCAGTCAGCATGTATCCTGCTGCCATGGCAGGGTTGAGCTCATCTTTGATGCTTGTCAGGATGATGGCTTCTAAGTCTGTTTCATCCCTGAATGCCGCAAATTTTTCATAAAACTGGTCTAAGGTCACCACCATGCGGCTATGTGAGATCTCAACATATCGCTCCAGCTCTTTTTCAGCGGAGAGCGGGTGGACCACATTTGCAACGGCGCCAATGCAGTTTATTGCATAAAACGCAGCAATGGCCTGCGGACAGTTTGGAAGGGCGATCGTTATGCGGTCGCCCCTTCTGATGCCCATTACCTTAAACGACCTTGCGCATTGCTCTATATAGGCCATCATCTTTCTGTATGTGGTTTTGCTCCCCATGAAGTCATATGCGGGAAGATCGGGATACTTCTCTGCGGTCTCCTTTACGGCTTCATACATCGAACCGTCAAAGTAATCAAGATGGAACGGGAGATCACCCAGATGGTCTTTCCATGGAGCTTTGAGCTCTGTCTCTGTCAATATGTTATCCTCTGTTATTTTTTATCGAACTCTACGTTCTTTGCTGCCTCAGCTGCCTCTTCTATCTCGAGTTCCTTTACAGCCTCGTCTATCAGGGCTTTCTTCTCAGCTGAAGCATCCTGATGGCTCTTTTCTTCCTCGGTCATTGTGGCAAGCTTGGCAAGCTCTTCCTCTTCGAGTTTTCTGTATGCTACTTTGCCGACAAGAGTCTTGGGAAGGTCTTCCCTGAACTCAATGTTGTAAGGCATTGCATATCTTGCTATGTGCTTCTTGCAGTATGCCATGAGCTTGAGCCATGTTTCTTCGGTAGGTTCATATCCCGGCTTGAGCACTATGAAAGCCTTGACTTTCTGCATCCTGTAAGAATCGGGAACACCGATGACGCAGCTCATTGAGACCATCTTGTTGGCATCAAGGATATTTTCCATCTGAGCCGGGTAGATGTTATAGCCTGAGCTTACGATCATTCTCTTTGCTCTGCCCCTGAAGAATACGAATCCCTCATCATCCATTATTCCAAGGTCACCGGTATATACCCATGTAAGTCCGTCTGCATGAGTCCTGAGTGTGGCAGCAGTCTCTTCAGGATTGTTCATGTAGCATTTCATGACAGTAGGTCCGGCAAGAAGGATCTCGCCCTCTTCTCCGTAAGGAAGTTCCTCATCAGTTCCGGGCTTAACGATCTTGATATATGTATCAGGGAACGGAACGCCTATGCTTCCTTCCTTGCTCATTGAAGGCGGTGTCAGGCAGCATGCCGTAACGGTCTCTGTTGTTCCGTATCCTTCACGCACCTGGATCTTGGCATTGTGCTCATACAGGAATTTGTCCAGTTTCTTCTTGAGCTCGATGCTGAGTGAGTCTCCGCCTGAGAATACACCCTTAAGGTTGGAAAGATCTGCTTTTTCCATGCCTTCAAGACGAAGGAGTGCTTCGTATAAGGTAGGAACACCTGCAACGAAGTTGCATTTCTTGTTTACCATGAGGTCCGCGTATTTCTTCGGTGTGAACTGCGGAACAAGTATGCATCTTCCGCCGTTGCAGAGCATTGAGTGAATGCACACGCCAAGTCCGAATCCATGGAATATCGGCATTGCGGCAAGCATCTTGTCTCCGGGCTTGAACATCTGGTTCACGCCTACGATCTGGCCGCCGAGAGCATTGAAGTTCCTGTTGGTCAGCTCAATGCCTTTTGTGGTACCTGTTGTTCCGCCTGAATACAGGATTACAGCCGTCTCGTTCTGGTCCATCGGAACTTCAGGATCATACTTGCAGAGTTTTGCAAGGTTCATGAAGTCATGCCAGAGGAGCACCGGAGCGTCCTTGGGAACCTTCGGGATCTTTCGCCCTATGGTAAGCATGTAGCCTGCCTTCTTAGGCTGCTTAAGAGCATCTTTTATGCTTGCGAGTATCAGGTTGTTTACTTTTGTCTCAGAGCGGATGGCAGCAAACTTGCCGTAGAACTGGTCAAGAGTGACTACTGTCCTGCTGTCTGAGAAGTTAATGTAGAACTCTATTTCCTTTTCTGCAGAGAGCGGATGGATCATGTTTCCGATGGCTCCGATGCAGTTCAGGGCATAGAAAACATATACCGCTTGCGGGCAGTTCGGCAGAGCAACAGTTACATGGTCGCCCTTTGAAACACCGATCATCCTGAAGGCTTTCGCGCAGCGGTCAATGCCTTCAAGCATTTTGCTGTAGGTAGTAGTTGCCCCCTCGAAATCGAAAGCAATATATTCAGGATACTGCTCAGCCATTCTCTTTACGGCCCTGTACATTGTCCCGTCGAAATAATCGAGAGTAAACGGCAGTTCTCCCAAATGATCTTTCCAAGGTGTCTTAGCTGTTATTTCTCCCATTTCAATAACCCCCCATTGCCTGGTGACAATATGTCAGAAGGCTTTCTTTTACTTGTTCTTTCTTAATTATTATAAGAAAAGCGTAATAAGTATCATAACTAATTCGGTACAGATAATCAATAGCTTTTATGTTTTATCAGTCCGCGCCCAGAATGATGTCTGTAACTTCACCGGGAGTTTTTGCGATAAGGCTGCATCCCGCACCGGTCAGTTCTTCTTCTGTGCCGTAGCCATAAAGCACTCCAACGATGCCAATGCCGGAAGACAGGGCTCCGTTCACATCGTCATGCCGGTCGCCGATCATCACGATCCCGTCAGTATTTCCGGCTCCGCATTCTTCAAGAGCATATGTGATAACTGCTTTTTTATGGTTTCTTGACTCGTCGAGGCTGGCTCCAAAGACCTGATCGAAGTATTTTCCCAGCCCAAAGTGGGCAATTATCCTTTTGGCCGCAGGTTCGGGCTTGGCCGTGACCACATAGAGTTTTTTGCCTGCATCCTTAAGGGTGCCAAGCATCTGCTCAACTCCATCATAGACGGAATTTTCGAATTCGCCCTGGCGTCCGTAATAGACACGGTATTCCTCAAGAGCTCTCTGCCCAAGCTCTCCGGTAAGTCCCATGTATTTTTCAAATGAATCCAAAAGGGACGGCCCTATGAAATTGTCGAGGATCTCATCCGGAGGCATCTCAAGTCCAAGGCTGTTCACGGCATATCTTATGCCGCCCATTATCCCGGGTTTTGATTCCGTCAGCGTTCCGTCAAGGTCAAAAAATAGGATGTCTGCTTTCATCTTTTCTTTAACGGAGAAGTTGCTTCCTTAAGCCACTCCTTCTCATCCCCTTCAAGGTAAGGTGACAGTGCATTCCACACCTGCTTGTGATATGCGTTCAGCCTTTCAACGTCTGTCTTGCTCATCAGCGACATGTCAATGCCTGCTTTATCTATCGGGACCATGGTAAGAGCTTTAAAGTGCATGAACTTTCCGAATTCATTTTCCACATCGGTCTCGCATAGTATGAGGTTTTCATGCCTGACGCCAAACTTTCCTTCGATGTAAAGCCCCGGTTCGTCCGATATCACCATCCCGTCTTCGATCGCGGTCTTCCCGTTCAGCGCCGCATTCCAATGGATCCTCTGCGGCCCTTCGTGCACTGACAGGATGAATCCGACTCCGTGTCCCGTACCATGGTTGTAATCCATTCTTTCATCCCAGAGCGGCTGGCGGGCAAGTATGTCGAGAGCTTCTCCTCCGCATCCGTATTTAAAGACAGCGCTCTGCAGGTTCAGATGTCCTTTGAGCACAAGGGTGAATCCCCGTTTTTCCTCATCGGTAAGCTCGCCGCAAACGACTGTCCTTGTGATATCTGTGGTTCCGTTGATGTAATGTCCGCCTGAGTCGATCAGAAGAAGTCCTTTGGCAAATATCTCCGCATCGCTCTCCTTTGTGGCGCTGTAGTGAACAATGGCGCCATGCGGTCCGTAACCCATTATCGTGGTAAAGCTGTCCTCCAGGAATCCCTCCTGCTCAGCCCTGAATTCATGCAGTTTTTCTGCTGCGCCGAGCTCTGTCATCCTGACGCGTCCGACATTTTTCTTTAACCAGTACATGAAACGCGTCACAGCCACTCCGTCCTTAACATGGGCATCGATCATGCCTTCCCTTTCGGCCTCATTCTTGACCGCTTTCATCTGCTTTACAGGATCGGCTTTCTTTATGATGCGTTCCGCCTTTTTCATGCAGTTCATGAGACGCCAGTTTACACTGCTGCCGTCAGCCCATATGGTCTTTCCCTCTGAACACGACTTCAGGTATCTTTCGACTCCGGTATATGCCATTATCTTAATGCCGTCAGCTGCCAGTTCTTTTCTGATCTTTGCGGAGAAGATCTCTTTAGCCGCGAAAAGCCTTGCTTCCTGATCCCCTATGACCATATAGCTTAAGAACACAGGTGTGCTCTCAACATCTCCGCCTCTCAGGTTCAGAAGCCATGCGATCTCCTCGAGCGCCGAGATGACGATCATGTCAGCTTTTGCTTCTTTCATCTTCTCCCGTACCCGGGAAAGCTTTTCCGCGCGGCTCTTTCCGCTCACTTCGAGCGGGACTTCCCATACAGGTTTTTTTGAAAGTTCCGGACGGTCTTCCCAAATGATACCTGCAAGGTCCTCATCTCCGCACAGCCTGACGCTCTTTCCATCCGCGGCATTTATGAGCTTTTCGGCAAAGCCCTCCATAACAGTCCTTCCGTCAAAGCCGACCTTTGCTCTTTTGGGCAGCTTTCCGGATATGTATTCGGGGATCTCGGGTACGTCTTTTTCTCCCATTTTCATGAGATCGATCGTGCTTTCTTTAAGCTGGTCAGCGGCCTGAAGGAAATATCTTCCGTCAGTCCAGAGCGCAGCGCTGTCTTTAGTCACGACCAGCGTACCTGCTGATCCTGTGAAACCGGAAATATATTCGCGGCACTTAAAGTAGTCGCCTACGTATTCAGAGCCGTGAAAGTCATCTGTCGGTATGACATATGCGTCAATGTTTCTCTTTTTCATCTCGGCACGAAGCCTGTCAAGTTTTTCAGTTGTCTTCATTTATCTTTCCTCCTATGGAGTCATCGTTTCACATTATACAAAGAAACTGCGCAGAATGCGAGATGCATTCCGCGCAGTTTATCAATACCAAAGCATACAGGACTTCAGTCCGCCTTTTTGCGTATGTGGACAAAGTAATATGCCACTCCCATGAAGATGCCTCCGCCGACTATGTTGCCTAACGTTACCGGACCGAGGTTCGCGAACATCGAGCCGATATTCAGGCGGCTCAGCTGTTCAGCAGTTATGCCGTAAAGTTCTCCTGCCTTTTCAACATACTTCGGATCCGCCATTGCCATGAGGCCTGCGGGTATATAATACATGTTTGCGACCACATGCTCAAATCCGGCAGTCACAAACGCGCATATCGGGAAGAAGCATCCGAGGAGCTTGCCGGGTATGTCCTTTGCCGCTCCGGCGAGGAGCACTCCACCGCAGACCAGCATGTTGCAGCCGATACCTGAGAAAAATCCCTGTCCGAAGTTCAGGTTCACCTTCGCCAGCGCCACTTTGATAGTGTAAGCGCCAAGTCCGCCTGCTGAAAGTCCGAAGTTTCCTGACATGTAAGTTACGAACGCTATTATGAGTGAACCGATGAAGTTGGCGATCCATACCACTATGAGATTTCTTATGACACCGCTCCATTTGATCTGTTTATTGAGAGCTGCCATGCCCATAAGGCAGTTTCCGGTAAACAGTTCGCCTCCGCATACTACTATCAGCATGAGTCCTACCGGAAATACACATCCCGAAATGAGACGGCACAGTCCCACATTTGTGACTGTGTGCGCAGCTGTTGAGCTTGAAGCTGCTCCAAGAGCGATGAATGCACCTGCGAGCATGCCAAGCAGTATCATCTTACCAAGCGGAAGAGATGCCTTCCCTTCCGCGCCTTTGGCATTTGCTGTCATTGTCTCCGCGGGAGAGTTAAAGTTGTTTCCCATGATCTACCTCCAATAATACAAAAGGGCAATGCAGAGTATGCATTGCCCAGGCGGTCGGCTTTTATTCAGAGCATATGATACTCCTGAGTCTCCGCATAGTGTCGATTCACTTTATCCGTCAGCGGAAGACAAAATGAATGATAGCATTTTACAAAGGCCGGTGTCAACACGCAACAATACCCAAGGCCATTCCTCTTAAACGCACATAATTTGTACATTAATATTGCAAAAAAATCTTTCAGTTTATGGCGCATTCTAATATAATATATAAGATTAAGACAAAACATCATTCTTTATACCCCAAGGAGGTAGGCATATGCCTAAGAGAACAGATATACATAAGATCCTGATAATCGGTTCCGGTCCAATCATAATCGGCCAGGCCTGTGAATTTGACTACTCAGGCACACAGGCGTGCAAGGCTCTGCGTTCACTCGGCTACGAGATAGTCCTCGTGAACTCCAACCCTGCGACCATCATGACAGACCCGGAGATGGCGGACATAACCTATATCGAGCCTCTTAATGTTGAGCGTCTCGAAAGGATCATCGCCAAGGAGCGTCCGGATGCACTTCTTCCCAACCTCGGCGGACAGAGCGGGCTTAACCTGAGCTCCGAGCTGTACAAGGCAGGCGTCCTTGACAAATACAACGTCCAGGTCATCGGTGTACAGGTTGACGCGATCGAACGCGGCGAAGACCGTATCGAGTTCAAGAAGACAATGGACATGCTCGGCATCGAGATGGCAAGATCCCAGGTTTCATACAGCGTTGAAGAAGCGCTCGCGATCGCAGATGAACTCGGATACCCGGTAGTACTTCGTCCCGCATACACAATGGGCGGTGCCGGCGGCGGCCTTGTATACAACAGGGAAGAGCTTAAGACAGTATGCGCCAGAGGTCTTCAGGCTTCACTCGTACATCAGGTACTTGTTGAAGAGTGTGTTTCCGGATGGGAAGAGCTCGAGCTCGAAGTTGTCCGTGACAAGGACAACAACATGATCACGGTCTGCTTTATTGAGAACATCGATCCGATGGGCGTACATACCGGCGATTCATTCTGTGCAGCTCCCATGCTGACCATCTCGCAGGAAGTCATGGACAGACTGCAGGAGCAGGCATACAAGATCGTTGAACATATCGGAGTCATCGGCGGAACCAACGTACAGTTCGCACATGATCCCAAAACAGACAGGATCATCGTTATAGAGATCAATCCCCGTACATCCAGATCCTCAGCCCTTGCGTCAAAAGCAACAGGATTCCCGATCGCGCTCGTGTCGGCAAAACTGGCCTGCGGACTTACTCTGTCTGAGATCCCCTGCGGAAAATACGGAACTCTTGATAAGTACAAACCCGACGGCGACTATGTCGTTATCAAGTTTGCACGCTGGGCATTTGAGAAATTTAAAGGCGTTGAAGACAAGCTCGGCACCCAGATGCGTGCTGTCGGCGAAGTCATGAGCATAGGAAAGAACTATAAGGAAGCATTCCAGAAAGCCATCCGTTCCCTTGAAAAGAACCGTTACGGCCTCGGGCATGTCTCCAACTTTTATGATCTTTCAAAAGAAGAACTGCTCCTCAAACTTGCAACCCCTTGCAGTGAGAGACATTTCATCATGTATGAAGCCATCCGCAAAGGCGCGACTGTTGATGAGATATATGAGCTGACAAAGGTCAAGAAGTACTTCATCGAACAGATGAAGGAACTTGTCGAAGAAGAGGAAGCTCTTGCAGCTCATAAAGGATCCGTACCTTCTGACGAAGCGCTCATACAGGCCAAGAAAGACGGATTCTCTGACAAGTACCTCAGCCAGATCCTTGATGTCCCCGAAGATGACATCAGGAACAGAAGGCTGGCCCTTGGCATGGAGCAGGCATGGGAAGGCGTTCACGTCAGCGGAACTGAAGACAGTGCTTACTACTACTCCACATACAATGCCTCAGACAAGAACCCTGTAAATGAAGACAGGCCCAAGATCATGATCCTTGGCGGCGGTCCCAACAGGATCGGCCAGGGTATTGAGTTTGACTACTGCTGCGTACATGCCGCACAGTCCCTTAAAAAGCTCGGCTTCGAGACTATCATCGTAAACTGCAACCCCGAGACAGTCTCAACCGACTATGACACTTCCGACAAACTCTACTTTGAGCCTTTGACCCTGGAAGATGTCCTCAGCATCTACTATAAGGAAAAGCCGGTCGGCGTTATCGCCCAGTTCGGAGGACAGACTCCTCTCAATCTGGCTGCTGACCTTGAGAAGAACGGCGTA
>SVDE01000235.1 GCA_015057955.1 Lachnospiraceae bacterium
TACCGCCAGCCGATTGCTCGACTGGCGGCACAAAATTTTTTAATTATTCACTGTCCTCTTGACGGGTAGCACACCAGTGCATGCCGTTTTTTTAATGTTCTCTGCTCTTTAAAATGCAAAGTTTCCGTTAACAAATACCGGTATTTCCTTTCCGTCATGAGTTGTACCGATAATTGACAGGTCCCTGGTACCTACCATGAAATCCTCATGTGTCATGGATGAGTTGACACCACGCTCAGCCAGTTCTTCCATGCTCATTGTTTCAGCGCCTTTTATGCAAGGATACGCCTCACCGAAAGCGATGTGGCATGAAGCATTTTCATCAAAGAGTGTATTCAGGAACAATATGCCCGAATCCGAGATTGGGGAATCAAAAGGCACCAATGCTACTTCACCGAAATATGACGCTCCTTCATCCACGCTTATGGCATCTTTAAGGATGGCTTCGCCTTCCTTCGCGTGAGCTTCAACGATCTTTCCATCTTTTATGACAAAATAGAAATCCTTAATGATGTTTCCGTTGAGGCAGAACGGCCTTGAAGAATAAACGACTCCGTTCACGCCGTTCTTTTTCGGAAGCGTGAACACTTCCTCTGTAGGGATATTTGCAGAAAACATCACGCCTTTGGCTGATGCCTCATCTCCGCCCGCCCAGAAATGATCTTCAGGCAGCTCCACATGAAGATCTGTTCCAAGTGAATTTGTATAATGAAGGCTCTTAAAATTAAATCCGTTCAGGATCTCAACATGTTTTTTCAGTTCTTCAGAATGCTTTCTCCAGTTGGACACTGCATCGCCTTTATCAGCCCTGCATGCCTTCAGTATCTCTTCCCAGAGCTTGTCCACAGCCTCATCTTCTGACAGCTGAGGGAACACCGCCTTTGACCATGCCACTGTCGGAACAGAGCATACGCACCACTGGAATTCATTGCGCATCTCCCTTTCCCTGAATTTTGCGGTAGCTTTTCCCCTGCTCACCTGAAACCGATTGATCCGGTCCGGGTCCACGCCCTTAAGGTTCTCGGGATCCTCTGCATAGATCGCCAGCCATGCGGCTCCCTCTTCAGATATCTTATCGCTGAACATTTCATCCCATGGGTCTACTTTGTCAAACACATCGCTGTCAGCATAAAGATACTTAAGCCTTGCGATTGTATCATCATTCCATCTCATTATAACTTCCCTGCAGCCATTCTCATAAGCAGCCTTGGCGCACATCTTTGCAAAATCAGCGCACTCAACAGGGCAGTTTATCACAAGCCTCTGCCCCTTTTGTATATTGATACCTTCCTTGATCACCAGTTCAGCATATGCCTGTTTTGTGTTTTCCATTTTTGTCCTCTCTTTGCATATTTTTACATATGGTACCATATTTACATTCTGATTACCTCATTCTTATATGTCTCTTCTTGAAAAAGAAATTCAAACAGTGTAGATTAACAACATGAAATTTAAAAGACTTGCAGCAGTTTTTTCAGCTGTATTAATGACTCTGATACTTGCATTCCCGGTATTTGCATCTGCCTCCATGACAGGTGCTTCACAGGGAACATCATCGGATGGCGGAAACGGCATTTTTGATCTGCTGCCCGGCAATAATTCTCTGGGCGTCCCTCTGAACGAAGATAATTATTCCGATGTCAAATATATAGATGTCAGATTTCCGACTCCTTATGAGACTGCTGTAACATATAAATTTCCTTATACGGATGAATTTTTTTCACAGCCAAACAATTTTTATTCCCATAAATTTGCCCAGGGCTCGCTAGGTCTTGCGGTTTCTGCTTTCAGATCCAAACTCGTTAATCACAACGGGTATTCAGACCTTGCGTCGTACTTTACATCCATCGGATTCGGAGACATAGAGGCTGAAGCTTTTAAGCATACTCCCACGGCAAATTCTGTAACATATGCGATCGCCAGCAAAGAAATAGGCGATCAGACTGTCATCGCGGCCATATGCTGCGGATTCGGCTATGAAGCTGAATGGTCGAGCAACCTGACCATAGGAGACGGAGATCGTCATAAGGGATTCAGCGATGCTGCCGCAACTGTTGAAAATGCGCTTACAGAATATATAAGCCATAACAACATAAGTGGGCGGATAACCCTCTGGATGAGCGGATACAGCCGGGCTGCTGCCATCGCCAATCTTGTTGCTGCGGACATGACTGACTCCGGCCCATTCCAGAAAGTTTACTGCTACGCATTCGCGACACCGGCTACCACCAAGTCTGTTAAGGATTATCCGAATATCTTTAATATTGTCGGTAAAAATGACCCTGTCCCTGCCATACCGTTTGCTGACTGGGGCTTTGTAAGAAACGGTCACGACCTCTATATCCCTTCCGTCCAGATGGATTCAGACTTTTCAGGCAAAATACCAGATGTTAACAAGGTCCTGAACGATATTGACGGAAACGATTTCTTCTACAACCCGGAATTCAGCGAACAGTACAGAACCTTTTTTGATTATCTGTACGGGCTGATCCCCGAAAGTTCTGATTATTACACGGACCTGCAGCCTGGTGTCCTCCAGGTCATGGCAAACAGCAGCAGCAACAATATACTTGCCCTTGTTTCAAGAATCGTTACTTCTTTCACCCCTGAAAACGATCTGCAAAAGCAGGAACTGAACGATCTTCTGGACTATGTGGAACAGCTTGCCAACCAGTATGTACTTCAGGGAAACCGGGAACAGATAAAAGCCGGAATGTGGAATCCGGATTTTAACATTACCCAGAATCTGACGATCGAACATGATCCGGACAGGTATGTCGCCTGGATGTTCCTTAGTGATGACCCGCAGGAGATATTCGGACAGAATACCAGTTTCCGGCAGTTTACCGTTAAAGGAAAAGTCAGACTGCATTTTTATGATGAAAACGGATACGTGGGAACGGTGGAACCGAACGGTAAGAAATCCCACGATGACCCTGACGGCGGTCCCGTAAAAGATGTTTCCTTAATGCCTGATTTCTTTGTCAGGACAGGAAATGATCAGCTGAACATCGACATTCCCTGTGATACACAATATGTTGTCAGCATAGAAAGTGAAAAAGACCAGACAATAACATACTACGCATCAACTCATTCTGTTAATACAGTCAGATCTTACATGTCGAGTATCTACTCTCTTAAAACTGAACCCGGGAAAATGTATTTCCTCTACTTTGGTGCTG
>SVDE01000236.1 GCA_015057955.1 Lachnospiraceae bacterium
CCCGCGCTTTGAGGCCGCGAGCTCTTTGGCTTCTTTATGGTAATCGCGTATCCTGTCTTTTTCAGAGGCGGATATGTCGTTGTGAGAGAGCTCCTCTTCGAGCAGATCCTCTGACATGGTAAAGAGCGGCGGCACATTGCTGAGCGAGTGAAGTGTTTTGGCCCTGTCCATGGTCCTTCGCAAATCCCTCCTGAACTCTTCCGCCTGAGGTTCCTTGTAGATCTCCATAAGAGGCTTGGCTCTCTGCAGAAGATCATTCGCGCGCTGCCTGTAATACGCAACATCGTCTTTGCTGCGCGTCACGGTATAACGACCGTTTGCGTGATGGCCCCATATAGCCTCACCTGAGATCGCCACAGTGCCGGCAGAACGTATGAAGTGCATGAAGTGCCGGTTGGTCGGGCCGCTCAGATAATACGGATGTACCTGTCCGGTCATGTACATCGGGATCCAGCCCTCGAGACCCAGAAGCATCTCCGGGAGCGGGCGGTGCACATCATGTATCACCTGCAGATCCAGTCCCTTGCGTATCATGAGTGCCATGCCCATCATCCATTTCTTTGGAAACTCCTCGTCTTCGGACATCTCTTCCATAGGCATGTCGCTGTAGAAAATAACGTCATCACCGGATCTCGACAGCACAGCATATTTCATGAAATCGATCTCGGCCTGCATCATCTCTTTGATGCCTGTGTATGTCTTCGCGCCCGGCAGCTGGAACGGCATGCTCAGGACTTTGATGTCATCGAAGTGGATCGAGGCCATGAATTCGTTGAGATCAAATTCATCAAGTTTGTTCAGAAAATGCGCGATCTGTGGAGCCTCTTTGACCGGCGGCTGACCCAGCCAGTCAAGGATGATCCCTGAGAGTTCGCCTGCGCCTGAGATGTCTCCATCGAAACCTGTTGTGCTGAGGATCGATGGAACCTGAGCCGTGTCATAGAACTTCCTGCCCAGGTAGTCAGATACATCAGACATAAACTGCGATGGATTTGAAGGGCGCCTGCTGCCGCTGAGTATCCTTGAGATGTGTGACGGGTCGTAGGCAAGGAGGCGGGCAAGCTCGTTATTGCTGACCTCCAGAAGATCTAGAAGCCTCTTGAGATTCTCTATGCATGTCTCATAGTCTGTTTTGATGCCTGAGGCGGAGCGACGAAGGCGAGAATACATCTCTTTCTCGGTCATAGGGCTGCGATCTGCTGCTTCACCTGACCGTTTCACCGTGGTTTTATCCGAATTCAAAAGCGCAGCAGCAAGACATGAAGAGATCCTGCGAAGCGCTTCTTCCCCGGGGATCTGCTTGCCGCTGAGATATCTGCTGACAGATGACACCGATATTCCTGCCGATTCAGCCAGTTGAGAGGCGCTTAAAGAAGCAGCATCCATATATTCTTTGAGGCACTTAGAGAATTCCATGATCAGACCTCCACAAATAAGATCAATACTCTCAAACCAATGATATCACAAACACAGAACGCTTGCGCATTTGTCAATGACATATCACGCAAGTCAGGTCACACGGATGCAGGGCTTTTTTATAATTAGTGTGTAAAAGTCTCAGCTGCCGGTAACACGAATTACAAAGCGTCAGGCGCTAAGACAGTTAAATTAAAAGTCAAAGTGAAATAGATAATAATCAGGGGGAATCGGAGGTGCGTATCATGAAAGGATTATTTAAAAGGATAGCGATCACCTGCATGATGTTGGCGGTCGTGCTGTCGATGATGCCCGTGCTTGGATCTGTTATAGGAGGAGCGGCAGGCATGCAACCGGTGTATGCAGAGAGCGAAGCGGATGTTAATGTCAATGGATTCAAGCTGCATCTGTGGTACAGCTCGGCAGGCGCAAGTGTAGCTGTACGTTCATATAACGGCTCAGGTACTCAATTAATACTGCCGAGTTCTGTTACCTATGGGGGGAACACATACAAAGCTGTTTCGGGCAAGGAAGACAACTGGTTTTTTATAGAAAAAGAACTGTTTGCAGGGAACAAGGCAATAACTAAGATCGCCATACCGGGCGGTTATGGCGCAATTAATTCAGAGGCATTTTCGGGCTGCACCGGACTCACTGAAGTCTCGTTAGGGGCATTTGCGGATGGTGGATACGGCTTAGGATCAGATGTATTCAAGGGCTGCACAAATCTCAAAACATACAATATTGACAGCTCCGGCATGGATGCGGCATACAAAAGCGGAAGCAGCCTTGATTCACTGAAAAACATGATCAAAAATGCAGGTATAGGAGTCGATGCTTCCGGCAACGCGATTGCCGGCGTTACGGTATGGACTCAGGAAGGCAGCGTTGTATGGCAGGCGATAACAGAAATCAATAATGACCGTCCTGCAGATAAGAGGATCACACTTAAGGCAAGCAGCGACCCATATGGCAGAAATACCATATCCGGAGGATCCTCCGGCGGGAGCTCTGCTTCCGCTGATACTAAAGGAGCGGATGGTACTCCGTATGGAAAAGGCGCATCGGAATCAGTGGTGAATAAAGCCATAACTAAATATGCGAAAGAGACAGACCCTAAAGGAACAGTATTTGGTCTGCTAAAGGCAAAACTCAGCAAGACAACTAATTCATCGGTCACGCTGAAGTGGTCCAAAGTCAGCGGTGCTGCCAGGTATGTTGTTTACGGTAATGCCTGCGGGAAAAAGAACAAACTGGTCCGATTGAAATCCACCGGCAAGGTCGCTGTAACCTTCAAGAAAGTCAACAAGAAAAAGGTGAAAAAGGGCACTTACTATAAGTTCATGGTTGTAGCGCTCGATAAGAACAACAAAGTCATATCGACATCAAAGATCGTGCATGCAGCTACAAAAGGCGGCAAGGTCGGCAACGACAAGAGCGTCACTGTCAAAGCCAAAGTAAATGCCAAGGGCAAAGCAATAAAAGTCTACAAGGCTCTAAGCAAGACTGTGATCAAAAAGGGCAAGTCTGTTAAACTCAAGGCGACGGTCACTCCTCAGAGCAAAAAGCTGAAGGTGAAGAGGCATCGCAAAGTTGCTTTCGAGAGCAGCAACCCGAAAGTGGCGACTGTCAGCAGCAAAGGCAAGGTCAAGGCAAAAGCCAAAGGTTCCTGCTACATCTACGCTTACGCTCAGAACGGCGTGATGAAGAAGATCAGGATCACCGTCAGGTAGGGACGATCAAGGTGTGATGGCCGTACGAC
>SVDE01000005.1 GCA_015057955.1 Lachnospiraceae bacterium
TGCTCAGTGTTATAATTATTTGTATCTTTATATGTTAATGAAAAAGGCTGCCACATCACATCTGTGGCAGCCTTTTACAATTGTTTTTCTTATAATTCGGGGATCGCATCCTCCGGAAGGTCCGGCTCCGCAGGAGTCTCGAACAGTGCTTCGAATTCCTCCCTCATGATCTTTTCCTTCTGCAGAAGTTTCTCAGCGCATGCCTCAAGCACATTTCTATGCGAAGATATGATGTCTTTAGCTTCCTGATAGCAGCGGTCCATGATCTCCTTGACTTCCTCGTCGATCTGGGCGGCAACTGTCTCTGAGTAAGGTTTTGCCTGGCCCCAGTCTCTTCCGATGAACACTTCATCACTGTCAGATGAAGAGTAATCGATCGGACCAAGCTTATCGCTCATGCCGTATTTAGTGACCATTGACCTTGCGATCTCTGTTGCCTGCTTGATATCCTGGCTGGCTCCGGTCGTGATGTCATCGAAGATCAGTTCCTCTGCAATACGTCCGCCGAATGATACCCTGATGTTGTCAAGCATCTTCTCTTTGGAGTTGAACATCTCATCCTTTTCAGGGAGAGGCATCGTATAACCTCCTGCCATTCCTGTAGGGATGATGGATACCATGTGCACAGGTCCTACATTCGGGAGCAGATGGAACAGTATAGCATGTCCTGATTCGTGATATGCAGTAATACGGCGCTCCTTTTCGGAAACGACACGGCTCTTCTTCTCTGCGCCTATGCCGACCTTGACAAATGCCTTTTCTATATCAGCCTGCTTGATGTATGTCCTTCCTGCTGAAGCAGCATTGATGGCAGCCTCATTGAGCAGGTTCTCCAGATCAGCTCCCGAGAAGCCTACCGTAGTCCTTGCAGTATTGGCAAGATCAACGTCCTCTGCAAGAGGCTTGTTCCTTGCATGTACTTTGAGGATCTCTTCCCTGCCTCTTACATCAGGTTTTCCTACGAAGACCTTTCTGTCAAAACGTCCCGGTCTTAAGATAGCCGGATCAAGGATATCAACCCTGTTGGTCGCAGCCATGACTATGATGCCTTCATTTACACCGAAACCGTCCATTTCAACAAGGATCTGGTTAAGTGTCTGCTCTCTCTCGTCATGTCCGCCGCCGAGACCTGAACCTCTGCGCCTTGCAACGGCATCGATCTCGTCTATGAAAATGATGCACGGAGCATTTTTCTTGGCCTCTCCAAAGAGATCCCTAACTCTCGAAGCTCCGACACCGACGAACATCTCAACGAAATCAGAACCTGAGATATGGAAGAAGGGAACTCCCGCTTCTCCTGATACAGCTCTGGCAAGAAGTGTCTTACCGGTTCCGGGAGGTCCGACAAGAAGTATGCCCTTGGGGATACGGGCGCCAACCCTGGTATATGTCTGGGGATTCTTAAGGAATGAAACGACTTCCTCAAGTTCTCCTCTTTCCTCATGAAGACCGGCAACATCCTTGAATGTTGTCTTGTTATCCTTGGCATCCGTAGCCTTTGCACGGGTCTTTCCGAAGTTCATCACACTTCCGCTGCCGCCGCCCTGTCTGTTCGCGATGATCAGGAAGAACACAAACATGATCGCAGCCATGATGATCATGGGGAGTACAGTTCCGGCAAAGAATCCGACCCTTGCAACATCCTTGAGAGTATATTCCTGACCCGCTTTATTAAGGACGTCCGTGATCTTCGAAACATCCTCGATGTAAAGGGTCTTCTTTGTGTCATCCTTAAAGGTGACTGTCAGCACACCAGTGGGCACTTCGCTGTTCTGGTTAATGACAAGGCTCTTGATGTAGCTTTCATCCTTCTCATCCGCAGCCAGATCCTTTTCGAACTCTGCATATGTGTAACTTTCATCTACTCTTGATGTATTAGTAAGGATATACATCAGAGCGAAAATGGCTGCTATGATGATCACATATATCAGCAGTCCCCTGATACCGCTTCCTCTGCTTTTATTTCCCATATATAAAACCTTTCGAATTAATCTTCTTCTTTATAAACTCCGACAAATGTCAGATCTCTGAATTTCTGGTCGTAGTCCAGTCCCCAACCGACCGCGAATACATTCGGGATCTTAAATCCCACATAGTCGGCCTGGAAGCTGTTGACTCTCCTGTCCGGTTTATCGAGCAGCGCAACAACTTCAACACTTGCGGGTTCCTGGTCCAGGATCATTTCCTTGATAAGGCTGAGCGTCCTTCCTGTATCGAGGATATCCTCAGCGATAATGACGTTCTTTCCTTTTAACGATCTGTCCAGTTCCTTTGTAATGAGGACATGGCCGGAAGACTCGGTGCTCGCACCGTAGCTTTGCGCTGCCATGAAATCGATCTCAACCGGGATCGACATCTCCTGTGCAAGCGCAGTCATGAAAAATACGCATCCGTTCAGTATGCCGATCAGCAGGACGTCCCCATCCTTATATTTCTCACTGAGAACTGCCGCCAGCTCCTTGATCCTGTTCCTGACATCTTTTTCTTCAATAAGAACTTCAATGCTGCTCATTATTTCCTCCGGTAATAGTAACTACAAGCGCTCTGGTAGTATGTCTTGTAACCTTGTAGGGTTCGCCTATCCTGTAACCCAGTACCCATATGGTGCTGTTAACGTCTTTAAGGACGAGAATCTGGTTCCTGATCTCCCAGGGTATCTTCTCATCCGTGAAATATTTCTTTAGGGATTTTGTTCCGCCCGCGAACCTGATCTCATCATCAGGCATGGGCCTTCCCAAAATTAAACTACCCTTAATTGTATCATAGTCAAATGCTTTCTTGTATATATTTTTTTTGATGAGCTGTTCGCGGTTGGAATCATCTACATCAACGATATTGAATGTCAGCCGGCCGCCGTCAGCCATGATGAAAGTCTTCCCGTTTTTGCCGATATCGCTCAGAGAAATATCTATGTGATTCCCCATGGTTATGCTGACAGGTTTTCTCTCGAAATCCATGCGGTTTCCGGAAGGCATACTCTCATTCCTGCGTATCAGTATGTTGTCATAACTCCTGATCGCCACCAGGCCGTAAGGAAGCTCTATCCTTCTTCCTGTCTGTTTGTCAGTAAGCGAGAGCACGTCATGGACATGTATCCTTGTGATATCCTTGAGCGTACCTGCCATGTGCCCTATGCATCTGTAGATGATGCCTGTCTGAATGGCCGGGTCTTTTACTTTCAGGTTTGCAGCCGAGATCGCTACGCTGTCATCTCTTATATCCGCCACATTATACATGGCTTCACTGATCTGTTTATCCATGTATTCCTGGACCTGGACCAGCAGTGCGGCAGTTTCGTTTATGTGCTCCGATACCCTGCTGTTTACCTTCTGGAGTTCCGGTATTACTCTCAGCCGGATCTTGTTCCTTGCATAGTCATCCCTTGAGTTTGTCGAATCTGTAACAAACGGAAGCCCGACCTCTTTAACATACTTTTCTATGTCATCCCTGCCGACTCCGAGCAGAGGCCTGATAAATGTCAGGTTCCCCCTTTTGTTGACCGGGAGTATGCCCTTGATGCCGTTTACGCCGGAGCCTCTTGCAAGGTTCAGAAGGACAGTTTCCACGTTGTCGTCCCTATGATGGGCGACCGCTATCTTTGCTTCATGCAGCTTATCTTTTCCGCAAAGCTTTATCGCGGCATTTTCAAATGTCTGATAGCGGGCCTGCCGTCCTGCCTCCTCGACGCTGAGCTTTTTCTGCTGTGCAAGCTGGTTGACATCGATATTTACCGCCATGCAAGGGATCTCCATTGCCTCGCACAGATCCTTAACGAACTGTTTGTCGCGTTCAGCTTCCGCGCCGCGGAGCATGTGGTTTACATGTACAGCGAACAGATGGAATCCCCACTCGCTGCTCAGCTTATTAAGTATATACAAAAGACATATGGAATCCATTCCACCGGACACGCCCATTATCACGTGTTCTCCCGAATTGATCATCCCATATGCCCGGATCTCTTCTATGACCTCTTGTTCAAATTTTTCAATCATCTTCACGGAATATTATCTCGTCCGGATACACATATCCGATCGATTTTGCCTTTTCTTCAATATATTTTCTGGTCTGGACATATACTTCTCTGTCCTCCAGATCAGTGCGCCTTTGCTCTTCTTCCGCAATGAGCTGTTCGAGCCTTTCCCTGCGCTTCTCAAGTTCGGCGTTTTTCCGGTTGGTCCTTACTATCTGGACTGTGCAAAGCACACAGGCCAGTACAACTATCGCCGCGATCACGATATAGAGTATCTTCTTTTTCTGGACGCCTGAAAACCTCACAGCAGCTCGTACATCTCCCCTGCGTTTTCTTTTCTCGGAGATTCATCAAGTGAGAGCACCCTGGCCTGTACGGTCTTTCCGCCAAATGCTATCTCGATAACATCGCCTATCTTTACATCATAAGATGCTTTTACCACACGTCCGTTAACGCTGATCCTTCCGGCGTCAGCGGCGTCATTGGCAACAGTTCTTCTCTTTATGAGTCTGGAAACCTTTAAAAATTTATCTACTCTCATCTTCAGAATGACCTTTGAAAAATATCATATATAGTATATGTGAACATTTAAAGTTTTTCTATATCTTACTTGGTTTTTTCCCGAAAAAAACACCCTGCGGATTCCGCAGGGTGTCTGACGTCTACTATTAATAACTAATTAGTTAAGTGCGTCTTTGAATGCCTTGCCGGCTTTGAACTTAGGAGCCTTAGAAGCTTTGATCTTCATTGCAGCACCTGTCTGAGGATTTCTGCCCTGACGAGCGGCTCTCTTGGTAACTTCGAAAGTACCGAATCCGACTAACTGAACTTTTCCACCCTTCTTGAGTGTCTTTACTACTGCGTCTGTGAAAGCCTTAAGAGCAGCGCCAGCATCTTTCTGGCTAATGTTTGCATTCTTTGCGATCTCAGCGATTAATTCAACCTTATTCATTTCGTTCCTCCTAGAATTGTCGTCCCTCCAGCAGGGACTCTTTGACTTACTTATACATTAAAACTGTGTGCTTGTCAACTTTTACCTTCAAAACGGGTATACACAGGCAATTGCTTTTTCCAACTGCGTGTACTATACTGTTTTCATGCATTTCAGTAAGAAAGATTTTTTCACTATTCCTAATATCATGTCTTACTTCAGGATCCTCTGTGTTCCTGCGTTTGTATTAGTATACATTAATTCCAAATCTCTTTCAGGACATATATGGGCCATTGTGATCGTCGCTGTATCGGCGCTTACTGATGTGTTCGACGGTTTTGTAGCAAGGAAGACCGGCCAGGTCACGGATCTTGGCAAGATCCTCGATCCGATCGCCGACAAGTCCATGCAGTTTGCCATGATGTTCTGCGTGGTCCTCCGTTATCACTGGGTAGCGCTCCTGCTCGTCATCTATGCTGCCAAGGAACTGATCTCCCTTGTGTTCAGCGGATATCTCTTCACCAAGAACAAGAACATCGGCGGAGCCATGTGGTGCGGAAAGATCTGCACGGTCATACTCTACGGGGTAATGCTCGCATTCATCATATTCCCCGAGATCCCTGCTCCGGTTGAGACCATCCTTGTAGGTTTCTCAGCAGCTTTCATGCTGCTGGCATTTGTCGTCTACATGAACGCCTACATCATCCTGTTGATAGAACTAAAACGTGAACAGAAAGAACAGGAAAAGGGATCATCCGGTTCTGAAAAATAAAATATCTACCATTAATAAAAAGGCGGCTGCAGGTTATGCAGCCGCTTTCTTGTTAAATAGCTTTTTATCACATGAAGTCTGATTCAATGATCTCCCGCTTGTCGTCATCACCCTTCTTGAATGCCGCAAACAGCCTTCCGGAACTTCTCTTTTCAGCTTTTGCAATGGCATCATCCATGATGTCAAGGATCTCATCGTAACCAAGTCTTGCCGTAGGAACATTGATCTCATTGATCTTTGCATGCAGCGCGAGTTTTGCCATGTCGTCGAGAACAAATCCCTTTTCGTCTGCATATTTCATGGCGATATCAGCCCACTGAACAATGCTGAGCTCATTGATGTCGATCCTGTTCTCAAACAGCGCTCCGAATGCCGGGAAGCTGCTGAAGATACTCTCGACTGCCAGCTGGTTGCCTTCTATGATGACCATGCTTGTGAATCTTCCGCTGCTCATCACAGCTGTAAGGTTCTCGATAGTCTCGTCATCAAGATAACCGACATTTTCAATGATCAGGTCACTGCCGCCGATCTTCTCAAATACTTTCTCGATGTTCTTGCCGTTAAGCAGATCAGCCTGAACCTTTGCGACTTTACCGTTCTTGGATCCAAACTCTTCAGTCACTGCCTTGATCATCTCAATGGCAAGGAATGTCTTTCCGCTCTTGATGTCACCTGTTACGATAAGGTTTCCGCCATTTTCCCTTCCGGTTTTCTTCTTATCGATCACATCGCTGATCACGTCAACGATCTGCTGCTCCATTCCGTCAATGAGAAGGAACTCTGACAGGCGATCCCTGCTCTCTTCAGAAAGCTTGTAACCGCTTGCGGATACTGCAGCCGTTTCTTCTTCGGGAATCTCCATTTCAGGTTCAGCTTCTTCAGGCTCCCATGCCTGTTCTTCTTCCGCTTCGGGTTCTTCCTCTTCTGTCTGTTCCGCGAATCTTGCGGTTTCCGGCTGTGCAGTTGCTGCTTCGAGTTCTTTGAGGATATCCTCACCTGCCTCATCCAGAGGGACATCGTCCTGAGGCTCATCTGCCATCAGTTCTCCGAGCATCGCCTCAAATGCGTCAGCTTCAAGCAGTTCGTCTGTTTCAGCGCTGACATCTGAAGCCCCGTCTTTCTGACCGAGTTCTGCCATCACATCAAACAGCTCGTCATCTATGTCTTTTTCGGCTTCGCCAAGCTCAATGGAACCGGCGTTCATGTCAAACTCTGCGATCGCCTTGTCTGCTTCTGAAAGCTCCTCGCCCCACTCAGCGGGTTCTTCCTCGGCTGCAGGCTCCTCCTCTGCTTCAGTTTCTTCCTCGATCACAGGTTCTTCCTCGATCACAGGTTCTTCCTCGATCATAGGTTCTTCCTCAGCCTCGGGCTCTTCATCAACAGATCTTCCGTCAATGATAGCTTCAAGTTCAGCGAAAGCTCTTTCAGCCTCATCGTCTAAAGTATCTGGCTCAGCTGCGGGCTCTTCTGTTTCGGTTACGGATTCTGCTTCCAGCTCCGCAAGGATATCATCCTCTGAAGCCATGAGTTCTTCTTCCTCTTCTTCAGGGAGCTCTGTATTTTGTGCTGCCTTTTCCGCTTCGAGCGCTGCAAGCGCTGCGAGAATGCTGCTTTCCGAAGGCAGATATTCTTCCCCGTCAGCCTTAGTTTCCTCAGCTGCGGGTTCTTCCTCGGCTGCTTCAGCCTCTTCCTCGGCTGCAGGCTCTTCTTCAGCTACTTCAGGTTCTTCCGGGGCTTCTTCGGGTTCTTCCTCGGCTATTTCAGCCTCTTCCCGGGTTGCTTCGGCCTCTTCCTCGGCTGCTTCAGGTACTTCCGCAGCTGCTGCCTCTGCAGCTTCCTTTTCTTCGATCTTGGCAAGGAGTTCCTCATCTGAAGGGATTACTCCTATACTCTCAGGATCAAACTGGAAGATGTCGCCTTCTACTTCTTCCTCTTTTCCGTCTATGTTGGCCATCTCAATGTCATCAAACATCAGATCGTCCATGGAATACGGAAGTTTTACGGGAGCAGTAAGGTTGACTGCCTCCTGGATCTTTCTCAGACGCTCTGACTCGATGTCAAGCACCTTGGCCTCATTGAGCTTGAGCTTTCTGCTGTAGCTCTTCATGACATCATCGATCGTCAGCTGGCCTTCCACCTCGAATTCATCCTTGAGTGTAAGATATTCGATGTTGAGTCCGAGCTGTCCGTCCTCATCGCTGGATACAGGGATATAGGAGAAATCAACATTGTCGATTATCCTCGGCCTGCCTACGGATGAACGGTCAGGGATCTCTTGCGCCGCTTCAAGTTCGGGCTTTTCTACTGATGACGCATACTGTGACAGTTTTGCGCTCGCAAGTCCGAGTTTGTTTGCCGCAGCGACAGGAAGGACTATGCGTATGCTCTTTGTTTCCTCCATGTCACGGGCGACTGTGGCATTTGCGTCATCCATGATCTGCTCTATTGCCGCGCCAAGCTTCTGCTGGGGAGTCTTATGCTCCGGTTCGGGCTCAGCTGTACCAAGCGCGCTGTCCATCTCTTCTCTTGTAAATATCTGAGTCGCGCCGACCTCGTCGTCTTCCTTTGTTTCTTCAACAGGCGGTGCAGCTGTAACTTCCTCGAGGTTTACTTCCGCTGCGATCGCATTGAACATGGCGGTGAATCCGAGGCTCTCTTTTGCAGATGTCTCTTTTTCTTCTTCCGCTGCTGCTTCTTCAACCTTCTTGTCGGCTTCATCCAGGCGTGCAAGCACTTCGCTGCGGTTGATGAACCTGGTCTCGTCTATCTCCATGTTGGGATCGACCCTCTGGGTAACTTCCTTGGCAGTTTCTTCATTGCCTGCTGTCCGGGAAGATACTGCCATAAGCTTTCTTGCTTCTTCTTCGATCCTCAAAGCAGCTTCAACTCTGGCCTCCTCTTCAAGGCGGGCTGCTTCTCTGGCGGCAGCTGCCGCAGCTTCTTTTGCAGCCTGTTCTTCAGCTGCTTTTCTGGCAGCCTCTTCTTCAGCTTTGCGTCTGGCCTCAGCTCTTGCAGCCTTCTGGGCTTCTTCTTCGGCTATCTCTTCTTCCGTGGGCTCCTTATATGTGAAGAACAGACCGGTCTGCGCCTGTTTCCTGTTCCCGTCTTTGATCATTGCGCGGAGCTGTTCAAATGTTATCGTTCCTGAAGTTTTCTGGGACAGATCAACAACAGGCTCTTCTTTTGCGGGTTCTTCAGCGGCTGTTTCTTCTGCAGCGGTCTCCTCTTCAGGTTCATCTGCTGCCGGTTCTTCCGGCATTGCGGGCTCTTCAGGAGCCTCTTCATCCTCAGAATCCAGTTCTTTCATTATCTCACTTATAGGTATGACCCTTGTATCATGAAGGGCTTCCATCCTGGCTGTCTCAGTCATCGCCTGATCATCCTTAAGATCCGGAACGGCTTTTCTTTCACCGGCTTTTGCCATCTGCTTTTCATAGTCCTCAGCTCCGCCGAGATATTCATCCGCAAGCTGTCTGGCTACTTCATCCTCTTCAGGCTCCGCTGCTTTGGTCATCTCGCTCGGATCAAGGAATTCCTGCATCATCTGTTCATAACGTATCTGCTGCTCGGTTGAGAGCGGAGTATGGCTGAACTTAAGCTCGAGCGCCTTCTTGACATATTCGCCGCCCGAATACCACAGGAAGATGTTATCACAGGTCTCGACACATTTCTGGATCTGGCCTGTCTCATGGTAGAGCCTTGCGAGCTCATATTCCCACTTTTCATCCTGTTCCTTCGCATTGTATGCTTCAAGGACCTTGACAAGTTCCTTCGCGGGAACTCCGCCTGCTTTGCCTATCTCATATTTAAGGAGCAGTGCCTTGCTGTTGTTGTTCGCGAGTTTCCTGTAGCTCTCATAATAGTCGACCGCGCCGTCCAGATCGCCTGCTTTAATACACAGTTCTCCAAGCTTATACGCGGTCTGCTTGCTGGTCTTATTGCGGGCAAATGCCGCAGCAAGGGCATCGATCGCATTATCCGTCTCACCGAGATTATCATAGGCATCGGATATCATTTCAAGGATCCTGGGATCCTTGATCTTGCCGAAGTCCAGCTCGTCGGCATATGCCGCGACCTGCTCAAAGTTCTTCGCGTAGTAGCTTCTCTTTATCTCGTCCAGAAATTCACGGTATTCCTGCTTATCCATCTTATATCTCCACTCTTCCGTCAAGTGCTCTCAACAGTGTTACCTCATCTATGCATTCCAGGTCTCCGCCCACCGGGACTCCGCTCGCTATGCGGCTGACTTTTATGCCTGATGATTTTATGAGCTTGCTTATGTACATTGCTGTTGTCTCACCTTCGAGGCTTGAATTTGTTGCCACGATGACTTCCTTTACGTCACCCCTCAGGCGCTCTACCAGCTCTTTCAGTCTTATGTCTGAAGGCCCGATCCCAAGCATAGGTGAAATTGCTCCGCCTAGCACGTGATAAACGCCTTCATATTTTCCGGTCTTCTCATATGCTGCCAGGTCCCTGGTCGTCTCAACCACCATTATAGTGCTGTGGTCCCTGCTCCTGCTGCGGCATATCGGACATTCTTCCTCGTCTGTTATGGTAAAGCATGTCTTGCAGTAATGTATGTTCTTTTTTGCATCGACCATGCTGGCTGCAAGTTCCTCCACTTCCTCTTCCGGCATGTCGATTATGTGAAATGCCAGCCTGGCAGCGGACTTCGGCCCTATGCCGGGAAGCCTTGAAAGCTCACCTATGAGCCGGGAAATGTGATTGCTAAAATAGTCCATTAAATCCGCCTACTCCTCTGGTAAATTTGGCCATTTTCTCCTCTGAGAGCTCATCAACTTTCTTAAGTGCCTCATTTACAGCTGCCATTACCATGTCCTCGAGCATCTCAACATCTTCGGGATCAACAGCATCCTTGTCGATCTTTACAGATGTCAGGACCTTCTTTCCGGTCATGGTCACTTCGATCGCTCCGCCGCCGGCAGTAGCTGTTACGACCTCTTCCTCAAGAGCGGTCTGTGCTTCTTCCATCTGCTTCTGCATTTTCTGAGCCTGCTTGAGAAGGTTGTTCATATTCCCCGGCATGCCTCCTGTAAAGCCGCCGTATCCGCCTCTTCCTTTTGCCATCTATTTTTCCTCCGTTCCTATCTCGAAATTTATGTTACGCAGCAGTTCATCCGGGAACGCGCCTGGCGCGCTGCTCCTGTTTCCTTTTTCGCTGAGCGGTCTGACTGCCACGTTCTTCTTCTGTCCTGTTATCTGCTCTATGAGAGCTTCTACCTCTCCTGTTGAACTCTTTATCCGCTCAAGGTTGATCCCTTCCGATGCATATATCGTGACACCGTTCTCATCCTCGACCGGTTCTGAATTCTTAAGTGCCATCTTAAGGAACATGCTCCTGCATGCTGACAGCAGATCTCCCCAGTACGTGCATACAGAACCCGCAGAGCTGCTTTTTGTCTCCGGTTCCGGCATTGCCGCCGGTTCTTCACTGACCGGGATGAAATCAAATATGCTGTCTTCCTCAGGTGTCTCCTGTGTGATAATGACGCTCTCATCAGCCGTTCTTACCGGGGCTGCCGCAAATTGTCCTGAGCTTATCCCGCTTTCCAGCTGCCTGATCCTGTCTGCCAGAGATGCGTTATCCGTTTCCATCTGGGGCTTCGCAAGCTTTATGAAAGCGACCTCGGCAAGGATCTGTTTGGTCATTGAAAATCTCAGTTCACCCAGCAGTTCCGAGAGGATCCGGATATATCTCATCAGAGTCGGAGCATTGGCGATATTAGCGTCCTCTTTGAGCTTCTTAAGGTTTTCCTCTGATACGCCAAGCAGGTCCTCACATGAGCTGCCGCCGGCATTTACCAGAAGCAGGTTCCTGAGATACCATACAAAATCACTTATGAACTGTGAAAGATCCTTTCCTTCATCCACAGCTCCTTCAAGTTCCCTCAGTGCTGACGATGCGTCTGAGTTCAGCACTGCGCGGAATACCCTTGAAAAGATCTCTGTATCAACAACTCCAAGCGTCTGGAGCACATTTTCATATGTAAGCTTTTCACCAAGGCTGAATGCAATGCATTTATCAAGCAGGCTTATGGAATCCCTCATGGACCCGTCGCCCACCCTGGCGATATAGGCAAGTGCCTTCTCCTCTGCTTCCACGCCTTCCTGCTCTGTGAGCGCTTTCAGATTGGCGGCGATCGTCGGGGTGTCGATCCTGTGGAAATCATACCGCTGGCATCTCGAGAGGATCGTTATCGGAAGCTTATGAGGCTCGGTCGTGGCAAGTATGAACACCGCATATGAGGGCGGCTCTTCAAGTGTCTTAAGGAACGCGTTGAACGCTGACGCCGAGAGCATGTGGGCCTCATCTATGATGTATACTTTGTATCTGCCCTTAACAGGTGTATATCTGACTTCCTCTATGATCCTCCTGACGTCGTCAACACCGGTGTTTGAAGCGGCGTCTATCTCTACGATGTCCATGAAGGAATCTTTCTGGGTCGCCAGGCAGACTTCACAGCAGTTGCAGGGTTCACCGTCCCTGGGGTCAAGGCAGTTGATCGCCTTCGCAAACAGTTTAGCGACACTGGTCTTACCGGTGCCTCTGGTACCGGTAAAAAGATACGCATGTCCTATTCTGTTGTTCTTTATCTGGTTCTTAAGAGTCCGGACTACATGGTCCTGTCCCTTGACCTGTTCAAAAGTCTGCGGTCTGAATTTTCTGTAAAGGGCCATGTATGACATGATAAATCTCCGGTAACTGCGCTTATTTATATATTCCTACAAATATACCAATATATAGTAACATATGAAAAATTCATATTCAATATGTGGCAGTCTTAAATCTTCCAAAATAAAAAAGGAACCGCTGCTGCGGCTCCTTATGCCTTCCCCGCTGTCTTCCACAGCCGACCCTGCCAGGGCTTCCCGACGTCACACAGAAGGTTCCTCTTAGTGCTGCTTCGTTCCCGACCTGACACGGTTCGTGGATTTCCGTTGCATCGGACCCGGACAGAGCCGGCTCTGAAAAACAGCGGTAAACGGACCTGCTAATTATAGATGCTGTCATTTTTCAAGTCAAGGCTCGTTTTCTCTGCCTTCAGCCTCTGCCTCAGACGGACAAAAAAATCCTTAAGGATGGCGGAACACTCATCCTCCAGTATCCCCCTGGTGACTTCGACATAATGGTTGAACCCCGGTACTTCAAAAATGTTTATGAGGCTTCCCGCGCATCCTGCCTTGGGGTTCATGGCTCCTATGAACAGTTTCCTGATCCTCGCCTGGATTATGGCTCCCGAACACATCTGGCAAGGCTCAAGCGTGACATATATCTCAGCATCATCCAGCCTCCAGTCTTTTACGTACCTGCACGCCTTCCTGATGGCTATGATCTCTGCATGGGCGAGCGTACTGCGGTCGCTCGTCCTCCTATTGTAGCCCCTGCCTATGATCCGGTCATCAAGGACAACGACACAGCCAATCGGCACTTCCCCCATGTCACTGGCTTTCTTTGCCTGTTTAAGGGCTTCTTTCATGTATTTTTCTTCACGGCTCAGGACTTTTTTCATTTCAGATCGTACCTGTCTGCTTCTTCCTTCTGTTCTCTTCCCGCCTTGAGGAGTTCTCTCAGTCTGTCGGCGTCATTATCCCTCAGGGCGCCGGCATATTCGGTCAGCGCTGCGATCAGATGCTCCGTCTCTTTCAGGAGGTTATCCCTGTTTTCAAGGAAAAGCTCTGTCCACATGTTCTCATTCAGATACGCCACCCTTGTCAGATCCTTATAGCTGCCCGCTGAGAAGCCCTTGTGGTCAAGTGCTGTAGGGCTTTTTATGTATGCATTTGAAGCAACATGGGCCAGCTGGGATGTATAGGCGATGATGCGGTCGTGATTCTCCGCATCAGTTATCTCTATGTTTGTAAATCCTATTGAGCCCCACAGTTTTGATACTCTTTCAATGACTTTGTCCGGTGTGCCTTCCTGAGGCACCAGGATCATAGAAGCGTTATTGAACATTTTGTGGGTTGAGTTGTCAAATCCCGACCGTTCCGTGCCTGCCATCGGATGGGTACCCAGGAAAATGAATCCTTTTTCCTTAGCTACCGGCCATATCCTGTCGCAGATATACTTTTTCACTCCGCAGATGTCCATGACAACGGCACCTTTTTTGAACCTGTCAGCGTTTCTCTCTATGTAATCGGCGGAAGCTTCAGGATACATGGCGACAATGACATAGTCGCATATGCCAAGTTTTTCCTCATCCAGCTCAATATCGATCGCTTCCATGAGAAGAGCTTTCTGCACGACAGACGGTGTGCGGTCATATCCGAGCACTGTATCAACAGTGTCATGTTTAAATGCCCTGGCAATGCTGCCGCCTATAAGTCCGAGTCCCGCTATTCCTATGTTCACGTCCGTTCCTCCGTTTCATGCTGTTTTTACGGGGTGCCTGCTCATGCAAGCACCCCGCTGTTTTTTAATATCCTGCAACCTCGTTCCATACTGATGTGAACTCCTGTCCCAGGCACCAGAATGCTACTCCTCCGACGTCATAACCCTTCACAAGGTTCAGCTTCTCCCTGATCGTGGCTTCATCTTCGATCCAGGCATAATATGTGGTATCAGAGATAGTGTATTCGGCAGTCCACGTGCCGGATTCGGCATCCCATTCAGGGTCCTCACCGACCTCATTCATGAGATCCCAGGCATTGTCCATTGTGTACTCTTTTCTTGAAAGAGAGCCATCCTCGGTTTTTGCCCATACTCTTGAATAGAACGGAAGACCGACTACAACTTTTTCCGAAGCGGATACTTTGGATAATGTCAGCTCCAGTACCTCCCTGATGAATGCCAGTGAAGAGTTCGGTCCGACTTCCCCGCTTCCCACATAGTCATCATATGCCATGAGGAATACATAATCGCAAAGTGTGCCCTGTTCGGTGATGTGATAGCATGCGTTGTACTCATAAGGAGCATAGTTATCAACACTCAGATACAGATCGTTCAGGCGGCACCTGATCGACATCTCCCTTAAGAACTGGAGATATGCGTTTCCGTATGAGCTGTTGATGTGCTCAAAGTCTATGTTAATGCCGTCCATTCCATATGAGAGCACGCTGGAAATGATCTGGTCTTCTACACTCAGCCTTGTTGAGGTATGAGTAAGAACCTGTTCGGCATATTCAGCGCTCTTGTCCGCAAACATTGCCCAGACAAGATATCCGTCCTCATGTGCCTGATCTACGTAATCCTGATCCGCCAGATCGTTGATCTCTCCGTTTGTGCCTGCCAGTCCGTACCAGGTCGGGCAGTAAACATTGAGTATTCCGCCGCTGTCGGAAGTGAAGTTGTCGTATTCATCGTTTCCGTCATAGTTGTCGATGGATGCCCATCCGAGTTTTACGGCTTTGCCGATGTTTTTGGAAACATATTCAGGCTCGTCGTAATCGCTCTCCACGGTCTCTGTGTACTGTTCGCTGACAGCTGAAGCAGCCACATAGCCTTTCCAGCCTTCAGTACTGACGACCTCGAGCCAGTCCTCCAGATCATCCAGGACCATGAGTTTGGAACCGGAATCGACCATTCCCACGACCTCGGCCTTAACGCCTCCGAGCACCCTGATCTCTGTACGCTTCTTCGCATCACAGAAAGTCTTTTCACCGACTTCATATGTGATCACGATCCTCGCCGGATCCTCATAGACGCTGTAATAAGCGCTGGTGAAGTCACTCACGAAATCAACCGCGACATACGGAGTGCCGTTCTTCTCGGTAAGGATGACATAATCCGTGCTGACCTGGCCGTCACCTGTAGCATATCCGGTCTGTTCCATATAGACAGCCCTGGATGTTACTGCATCAGTCACAATGAGCACCTGTTCATTGCTGTCATAATAGAATCTGTCGTCTATGTTATCTGTCACAAGGCCAAGCCTTATGTACACTTCGGAGTCTTTAATGAAAGCCCTTTCAGTCAGGATATCGTCCTCAAATACTATGGCAAGCTCATCAGGACCTGCCATCTGCCTTCCGTCCGCCGGATTGGCAGAAAGATTGTAATAGTAATTAAGGTCCGTCATTTCCTTTGCCGGAGCCTTCCTCTGCCCTAAGAATCTTATGACCAGGATTATGGCAGTTATTATCGCCAGCGCGATAATGACCGCTATTGCAAGCAGCACTATAGCCTTTACATTTACTTTCTTTTTTCTGCGCGTTCTGGCAGTTTTTCTTTTAGTCTTCGCCATGATAACCTCTCACTTTTGCATAAAAAGCAAGGGTATTATACACCAATGGGGCAGGCAACGCAAATCTTACATGGTCCGGTTAGAGATCCTCTCCCATGCGCTGCCTTCCCCGGGCGTCAACCGTTTTCATGGCCAAGGCCCACAAGGATAACTCCGGGATTTCCGTCGGCGCCTCTTCTCAGCTCATTCATGTAATAGCCGGTATCATTGAACACGCATACCGATGCTATTGTCTCTGCGCTGCCCGGGCGACCGTCGAGCATCAGCATGGCTCCTCCGTCCGAAGCGTCTCTCAGCCTGGTGCGGAGCCTCAGATAATCGATAAATCTTATTTTCTCTTTTTCAGTCATTTCCCCTCCTTTCTGTGTAGTTGCTGCACGGGAAAAAAGGTGCCTGAAAAACGTGATAATATCCATGTCCCGTGCGCGTTGCATAAACAGCAAGGCAGTTAAAAAATGGAATTTCGGATCCGAAACGGATCCTTTAAGAATGTTAGAATTGCGGCTGCAGGCATATCAGAAAACCCTTAGCGCCTTCCGGCTTACGCACCGTCATTATAATATTTACCTGTTGATTTTTCAATGATATTAAAGTATTCTTTCTGTATGAAAATCGAACTCATTAACGAAAATCAAATAAAGTGCACGCTTACCCGTTCCGATCTTGCCGGCCATCACATAAGGCTCAGCGAGCTCGCTTATGGCACGGAGAAGACTAAAGACCTGTTTCAGGACATGATGGACCAGGCTTTTGCCGAGTTCGGATTTGAAGCTACTGAATCGCTCATGATCGAAGCCATTCCTGTATCAATGGATACGATCGTGCTGATGATAACCAAGATCGATGATCCGGAAGACCTTGACCAGGGCTTCTCCAATCTTTCGAACATGACCGACTTCATCATGCACGGCAATGGTCCTTCCGAAGAGGGAAGGGATGAGCTTGAGGATATCATCGACAGCCTGTCTGATGACCATTTCTTCGAGGATGGTGCTGACACTCCTGCAGCAAAAGGCAGGATCAGCCTTACACAGGAATCTGCTCCCGCAGTAAAGAAGTCTTCACCTCTTGAGAGGATCTATTCATTCGACAATCTTTCGACTGTCATTGATTATGCTCATGCAGCAGGAGACAATTTCAAGGGAAAGAGTTCTCTGTACAGGTCTGAAGATGACGGCAGGTACTATCTGCTGCTCGTCAATTCAACCCGTTCCATCAACATGTTCGGGCATATCTGCTCGCTTGCCCTCGAGTACGGCCGCAAGGAGGTCTCCAATGCCTCGAGGAAGGCGTTCCTGCGCGAACACTTTGAACTCATCATTCAGGATAATGCCATTCAGTCGCTTGCATCGATCTGAACTCACAGATAACATGAACAAAAGGCTGCCGCATTAATTAGCGACAGCCTTTTTTATTCTGTTACCGTTTGCTTTAGATTCAGTATTTCTTTCTGAGCCTTCGTATCACAAGCAAGACTGCCAATACAATGATCACCCCGCATACTATCCATACCCACACAGGGGTATCGAGTATGCTGAAGCACCTGACATTGATCCACATCTGGTTTATCTTCTCGGTGGTCTCATTGTCAAAGTTTACCATGATGGCAGTGTGCCCGATAGCTTCCTCGCTCGGATATTGGGAGAACAGCTGTCTGTAGACCTGGTCAGCCGGAGCGGTGATCACGTATTCACCGCTGCCCCGGTCCTCCTCTTCCTCAAAAAAATATCCGATGTCATATTCTTCGGTATCTTCTTCGTCTTCTTCGGCTCCGTAACACCAGTCGGCATATTCAAATATCCTCTCATCCTCTCCGCCTGAGATGACGGATGTGTAGCCGCCGTAATACATGTTCCTTATGACATTGTCAGGTCTTGAGATAAAGTTTATGAAAGCCTCTGCCGCATGCTGTTTGGCGCTGTCTTCCTCTATGCCTTTTTTGAGCATGACCCATCCGTCGAAATAGATGTTCGATGCTTCTTCCGGTACGGCAAATTCCAATGTGAAATCATCTTCATCCGCCTGGTCCAGGGTATATACGGCATCTCCCGACCACTGGTAATTAGCCACGATCTTGCCGGTCATCATGTCAGCTTTGCCAAGCTCAGTTTCGAATGAATATACATTATCCTTGGCTGCTTTAAGGAACTGAAGAGCCTTAGCCATGGTTTCGTCGGATACGTCATTCATTTCCTCTTCAAGACGTTCCCTGTAATCAGGCGCGGACAGGAACTCTTCGCTCGTCAGCAGGTCATGCTTTACCGCGCCTACCGCGACAAAGTACGAATCCCTGACATTGTCCTTTATCGTTATCTTCTTTCTGAACTTCGGATCGGCAAGGACATTCCAGCTTGATGCCTCCTGCGCCGTCATTTCTTCCGGATTATAGACTATGCCTGTGATGCCCCACATGTATCCGGCCGCATATTTGCTCCACGGCTCGCCATTGATCTCATGGCTGTCAAATATGTCCCTTATGAACGGAGATACACCGTTTGTATAATAGTTAAACTCGTCCTCTTCATCAAAGAATTCATCCGAGAACGGCTGGAGAGCGCCTTCAGTCATCAGTTTCATGAACATGTACTCCGAAGGGCATACCAGATCAAATACATCTCCTATGCTCAGGCTGTTGTACAGATCCTCATTGGTTCCGAAACAGGAGTACTCAACTTTGACCCTGATCCCGTAGGTCTCCAGATACCACTCCTCAAAATCATCGATCATCGGAGCTTCGCCGATAATGTCCCCGCTCTCAAGATCGATCGTCTCTTCCTCGTCCCAGTTGCCCTCGTCGATGTATTCTTCCCAGTTGCTGACACGGAGGATTACCTGCTCCTGCCCGTTTTCGTCATCCGCCCGGACATTTACATTTCCCGCAAGACTCATGATCACTGAGATGACCAGTGCAGCAGCTAGTATGGGGAGGAACTTTTTACAGGACTTTTTCATTTGACCGTTCCTCCTTTCTTCCGGCGCTGACATTCATCACTATGACTATCAGGACAACAAGTAAGAATATTACTGTCGTCAATGCCCAGAGCGCTGTCTTTATGTGTGTCTGCGCGCCTTTTGTCGCATTTACGACATAGGTGCTTATGGTGTCAAATGTAGCAGGCTTGGTATATGTTGCTATGAAATAATCATCCAGCGACAGAGTCACGGAGAGCATGAATCCCGATATTATGCCCGGCAGTATCTGCGGTATGATTATCTTCCTTAGCGCTGTCCGGGGAGTAGCTCCGAGGTCGAGCGCGGCTTCATACAGCGAAGGATCCATCTGCTTGAGCCTCGGTATGACCGACAGGTAGACGAAAGGCGCCCCAAGCGTTACATGTCCCACGACGAGAGGAACATAGGAATCCTTGGCTATGCCGAGAACGACAACGAGCAGTATGCAAATGGAAAAGCCGGTGACTACGTCGGCATTGATCACAGGTATCTGATTCAGGCTTTCGGTAAATGCCCTGCGCTTTCTGCCTGAGTAGAATGCGCCTATCGCCCCGAGCGTTCCGAGCACGGTTGCCAGTACCGATGAGCCTATTGCAAGAAGGATCGTTCCGACTATCATGTCAACAAGGTCCCTGGTCGTAAACAGCGTGACATAGTTATGAAGGGAGAATCCCCTGATCGCGCCTATGTGCGTCGCATCTGTAAAACTGTATACGATCAGCATCAGGACTGGGACATACATGAAAGCAAGTACAAGCCCGAGGAAGATTGGACGTCCGATTTTCTTGATCACAGGATCGCACCTCCCTTCATCTGGTCATTTGTATCGCCCTGTTTGCCGGTGGCCAGTGTGAACACGAATATGATCGCCAGCAGTATGAGGGATATCATTGATCCGCCATGCCAGTTGTATGCCGAGAAATAGCTTCCTATGAGGCTTCCCATGATGTATGTGCTGTTGTAGAGCATGTCAAGGACAACATAGTTTGTCATCGCAGGAAGGAACACCATCGACACACCGCTTATGATCCCGGGAAGGGACAGCGGGAGCGTGACTTTAAAGAACGCCATAGCGCTGTTTGCGCCAAGGTCCCTGGCCGCCTCCACGTAAGACTGATCCAGATTGATCAGAGTATTGTATATCGGCAGTATCATGAACGGAAGGAAATCATATGTCATGCCTATGATCGCGTTCAGGAACGGGTACATCGCAAGGTTGCCCTCGATGAGCGTGAGCACTTCCTTGAGAGCCGATATCCTGAGTGAAAAGTTGATCCACATCGGGACAACAAATATGAAAATGATGACCGCCTTTGACTTGATCTTGCTGTGCGCGAGGAAATATGCCGTCGGATAAGCGATGAGCAGGCATACCAGTGTGGAGATCACAGCGATCACGATACTGTATCCCAAAGTGCCCAGGGTATTCGGGTCGGTAAAGAATCCCGACAGATTCCTGAGCGAGAACAGTCCCTGTCCGTTGGTAAATGCGTAAAAGACGATCACCAGAAGCGGGGCTGCAACGAAAACGATGAGCCATAGCAGATAAGGGATGCCAAGTGTTTTTCTTGAAATAGCAAATCTTTTCATCAGCGTTTCACCCTGAACTTCATCTTTGAAGGATCCATCAGAAGACCGACGTGGTCCTCCATGTTCCACAGATACTCATCATCAACCACAAAATCCTGACCGAGATCGGTATGGATCACGTAGCTGTAATGGTCGCCTTTGTAAATGAGGTTGCTGATGTATCCGTCAACAATTCCAGATTCATGCTCGTCAGTCATCACGATGTCCTGCGGCTTAATGGCGACCTCGATCCTGACCTTCTCGGTATCTACGATCTCGCCGCGCGCGTCTGCAACGCTCCCGTCCTCAAGACGCCTGCTGCCTTTTATGATGCCGGTAATGTCCGCAGCGATCTCGCTGCCGTTGTACTCAAGGTTATAATTTTTATTGATCTCCGCTGTGAAGATGTTGGTGTTGTCCTCAGCGATCATGACATGGATGTTGTCCGGATCTACCTTCATGCCGATCGTATTGCCCGGAGTGGCTGAGTGCACCGACTGGATCACCATCTCATTCTTGCCGGATACTACTGTTATCTCATAATGGATGCCCTTAAATATGACAGAATCGACCCTGCCCCTGATCGTGCCTTCCTCCGGGGCGGTCATGATAACGTCCTCAGGCCTTACGACAGCGGTGATATGGGTTCCTTCGGGAATGTCGTCCACGCAGTCAAATTGGGCGCCGCAGAACCTGACTTTCAGATGTCCGGTCATAACGCCGTTGAAAATGTTGCTCTCCCCGATAAAGTCTGCAACGAACGCGTTCTTAGGCTCGTTGTAGATGTCTTCCGGGGTTCCGATCTGCTGTATCTTTCCCTCTGAGATGACGACTATCTTGTCCGACATCGTAAGGGCTTCTTCCTGATCATGGGTAACATATATGAATGTGATCCCCAGCTCTTTGTGCATCGCCTTGAGCTCGAGCTGCATCTCTTTTCTCATCTTGAGGTCAAGCGCTCCAAGGGGCTCATCAAGCAGGAGGATCTCAGGTTCATTTACCAGTGCCCTTGCAATGGCTATCCTCTGCTGCTGTCCGCCGGAAAGAGTGGATATCTTCCTTCTTTCAAAACCTTCAAGGTCGACAAGGTCGAGGACCTTCTTTACCTTCTTTTCTATCTGGTCCTTCGGGACTTTTTTCTGGACGAGTCCGAAGGCGATGTTCTCATACACATTCATGTGAGGGAACAGGGCATATCTCTGGAACACGGTATTTATCGGGCGCTTGTGAGGCGGATATTTCGTGATGTCCTCGCCGTTAAGCAGGATCTCTCCTCCTGTGGGGAGCTCAAAGCCCGCGATCATCCTCAGTGTAGTGGTCTTGCCGCATCCGGAAGGGCCCAGCAGGGTTACGAATTCACCTCTTTTTATCTCAAGGTTAAAGTCTGAGACTGCCGTGATCCCGCCTTTATATGTCTTTGATAAGTTCTTAAGTTCAATGATGTTGTCTGACATTTCGTATCTTCCTTTTAGAAACTTGGAGGTGTGCTCACCCATATGAACTTTGCAGGTCTTGCATAAGGGTTTTCGATCCAGTGGTTCTTTCCTGAGTTATAGTAGAAGCTCTCCCCGGCCTTCGCGGTGAAAACATCATCCCCCAGATGAAGTTTCACCCTTCCGCTTATGACAAATCCGAATTCCTCCCCCTCGTGGGGCTTATCAGGCGCAAGCCTGTTTCCTGGCTTCAGTTCAACAAGAAGAGGCTCCATGCTGTTTTTCTGCGCGGTGGGCACGATCCACTGTATGCTGTTCCCGTCGTCATCGATCTTCTCGAAAAAGTCTCCCTCGGAGTATACGACCGGCTCATTTCCGGTCTCTGTGAAGAACTCGGACGGAGTTGAGCCCAGGCACTCTATTATGTCCAGCAGTGTGATCACCGACGGCGCTACCTGGCCGTTTTCAAGTTGGGAAATGTATCCCTTGGTCAGTTCTGTCCTATCCGCAAGTTCCTGCTGCGTGAGGTTTCTCTCCTGTCTTAAGTTCCTTATCTTTCTTCCTATGCTCTCAGTTACCTGTTCAGTCTGCATTCCGCCGCCTCTGTATCAAACTTTTTGTTTGAAATTACTAAACTTCATTGAGGATATATGTTTGTCACGGAAAAGTCAACATAAGTTATCAACAAAACAAAAAAAGCGCGCCCTGCGGCGCGCCTTTCCCAATCTTTGATCCGGTGATCAGCCAACGATGGCGTTCATCTTTGCAACGATAGCGTCTGCATCTGTTCCGTGAACATAGCATGCCTCTTCAAGAGACTCTCCCTGAGCTGAAGGGCATCCGAGGCAGTGCATGCCGGTTTCGAGAAGAATGGGGATGAGACGATCATCTATTCTTAAGATCTCACCGATCGTCATGTCTTTTGTGATTGTCATTTCTTTTTCCTCCTATATATATCAGTTCAGATCCAAAGGGCATTATAATATAATGCTTTCGGTTTTTCAATACGGCTAATATATGCGGATTATTGAATATTTTGTGAATGAGCTATTTTTATGCTTGATATCCTGATTCTTTCGTATTAGGATAATTGCGAATACAAATTGTATCAATAACAAGGAGGTAATAGATTATGAAGATTGTTGATAAAGAGACATGCCTCGGATGCGGTGCCTGCGAAGGCGAGTGCCCTGTTGGTGCTATCGCTCTCGGCGATGACGGCAAGGCTGAAGTAAATGACAACTGCATCGAGTGCGGCGCTTGCGAAAGCGCATGCCCTGTCGGCGCAATTTCTTAATTTACAAAAACCTGCAAATACCTCCCGGCCAAATGGTCCGGGAGGTATTTTTTTATCAGATGTTTTTCTTTATTTCTGAGATTGAAATGCCCTTTTCCTGCGCTATCTTCACAAGGTCGTCATATTCGTATTTCTCTCTTATCACTCCGTGCCCCTTGGAGATCTTCTTTCTTACAGGCCCGAACTTAGTCTCAACGGTTTCTATCGTTCTTTTAAGCGTATACCGCTTTGAGACATTCTCCCTCACGCCAAGCGTAGTGGTATGGGCAAATATCAGATCCGTCATCTTCTCCCTGTCGCCCTCCCTGCACATAACGCATATCAGAGTGCCAGGGCGGCATTTTTTCATCCCGACGGGAACAGTGTATACCTCGAGGGCTCCGTTCTTAAGGAGCACATCCATCGCATACCCGATCTCTTCGGCAGTCATGTCGTCAATATTGCAGGTCAGCTCCGTAACATATTCTCCGCTCTCGCTGTCCCCGAGGATCGCTCTTACGCAATTTGCCCGATCAAAATCTTTCTTTCCCATGCCGTAACCGATGGAGGAGACTGCCATGACGGGCATGTCAGTGAATTCCTGCACGAAATACTTCAGAAGGGCTGCTCCGGTAGGCGTGCATAGTTCGCTCTTTATCTGTCCGCCATAAACGGGAATTCCTTTAAGGATCAGGGCTGTTGCCGGTGCGGGTACGGGAAGTATGCCGTGCGCGCATTTTACTGTGCCGGATCCTACATGGACAGGTGATGCGATCACTCTGTCCGGCGCAATGCGCTCCATCAGCATGCAGACAGCTGTCACATCAGCGACTGCATCCATTGTCCCGACCTCATGAAAATGTATCTGCTCCACAGGGACTCCGTGCACTGAGCTCTCTGCCTCAGCTATCAGGGAATACACTGCCAATATGTCCTTCTTAACCTTATCAGACACATTCAGATGATCCATCACAATGTGCTCTATGCCGTGCATGCTGCTGTGGCTGTGATGGTATTCGCTGCCGTCTTCATTTACATGAACATGATCATGCCCGTGGTCATGGTCGTGGATATCTTCTCCTTCTTCCTCTCCTTCGACCAGCACCTTCATGTGCGTGCCGCAGATCCCGCATTTTTCAGAGGGCTCGGCAGTAAAACATACACCGGGTATACCTGCATTGTTCAGAGTTTCAACAAACGCTTCTCTTTCTTCCTTGTCAAGCAGTTCAAGAAGAGCTGCGGTGAGCATGTCTCCCGCGGCGCCCATGCCGCAGTCAAAATATAGGATCTTCACTATCTATCCTCCCCGCTTTTTATATGGTTGATCATACCGGCCAGATATCCTGCGCCGAATCCGTTGTCAATATTTACGACCGACACTCCGCTGGCACAGGAATTGAGCATCGAAAGCAGAGCTGAGATGCCGTTAAATGAAGCTCCGTAGCCGACGCTTGTCGGGACGGCTATCACAGGGCAGTCCACCAGGCCTCCTATCACGCTCGCGAGCGCTCCCTCCATTCCTGCTATTGCGATAACGACAGTGGCGCTCATCAGATCATCAAGATGCGCCATCAGCCTGTGAAGGCCGGCAACTCCCACATCGTACAGCCTTACCACTTCATTTCCGTGAAACTGTGCAGTTACCGCTGCTTCCTCGGCTACAGGTATGTCCGAGGTTCCTCCGGTCGCTACCACTATCTTCCCTATGCCTGAAGGCGCGGGGATGGTCCCGACTATGGCGGCGCGTGCCTTTTCCCGGTAATCAAGTTCATGAACCTTGGACACCGCATCTGCAGCTTCCTTAGACAGTCTGGTTATGAGTATCGTATCCACGCCATTTGCCTTCATGGTATCAATGATGCCTATGATCTGCTCCGGCGTCTTGCCGGCGCCGTAGATCACTTCCGCTGCTCCCTGCCTAAGGCCCCTGTGGAGATCGATCTTGGCAAATCCGATATCTTCAAACGGTTTTTTCTTAAGGGCGAGCAAGGCGTCATCGACACTGAGCTTCCCGTCTTTTACATCTTCAAGCAATTTTCTTACATCTGTGTTCATTTATTCCCGGTCCTCATGATCTTCTTATGTTTTGAAGTACCTGTATGTAAGTGATTATAACCGCAAGGAACCTGCTGTTCAAATGATTTTGTCCGCATGAAAAAAAAGCTGCAGCCCCGGCTACAGCTTCTTTACTCTCAATGCCCTTATCGCGTTTAATACGGCAAGAACCATGATACCCACATCCGCGAAGATCGCCAGCCACATGTTGGCTATTCCCAGAGCACCCAGGATCAGGCATATCACCTTGACTCCTATGGTCACCCAGATGTTCTCGTAAACAATACGCATGCATTTTCGGGATATCTTCAGTGCCTTCGCTACTTTCAGCGGATCGTCGTCCATGATGACAACATCCGCCGCTTCGATGGCGGCATCGGTCCCGAGCGTTCCCATTGCTATGCCGACATCAGCCAGCGCCAGTGCCGGCGCGTCATTCAGTCCGTCTCCCGCGTAGATGAGGCTTTCTTTTTTATCTTTCTCTGACAGAAGGCCGTTTATGCGCTCAACCTTGCCTTCGGGGAGCAGTTCGCTGCAGACTTCATCGATCCCAGTCTCAGAAGCGATCTCGCGCGCAGCGGAGTCAGCGTCTCCGGTGAGCATCACTGTCTTTCGCACTCCGTTTTCCTTCAGCTGCCTGATGGCTTCGGCAGAATGCTCCTTGACTTCATCAGCTATGACGAGGTGGCCTTCATAATTCCCGTCAACCGCCATGTGTATTATGGTTCCCACGCTGTGGCACGGTCCGGCTTCTATTCCTTTCTGAGCCATCAGCTTCAGATTTCCGGCTGCCACCTCGCGTCCGTCAACAACAGCCGTGACTCCGTGGCCGCCAAGTTCCCTTATGTCCTTAACCCGGGACTCATCTATCTCTCCGGCGCCCGGACATTCAAGGTATGCGTTCCTTATGCTCGCCGCGATCGGATGATCTGATCCGCTCTCGGCATGGGCTGCCAGTTCAAGCAGTTCTTTTCTGTCCATGCTGCTGTGATGGACATCCTGTACTTTGAACACTCCCTTTGTGAGCGTGCCCGTCTTGTCAAATACCACTATGCCTGCTTTTGACAATGTCTCCAGGTAATTTGATCCTTTGATGAGTATGCCTTCTTTTCCTGCCCCTCCGATACCTGCGAAAAAGCTGAGCGGTATGCTGATGACCAGAGCGCATGGACAGCTTATGACAAGAAATGTGAGTGCCCTGTATACCCATGACCCCCATCCGGGAGCATGTCCCGCGAAAAGGTTTACAACAGGCGGGAGCACTGCAAGGCATAAGGCCAGAGCGCACACCACAGGGGTGTAGATCCTTGCGAATTTGGATATGAAATCCTCTGACTTTGATTTCCTTGAGCCGGCATTTTCTACAAGTTCGAGTATCCTTGATACCGTGGACTGCCCGAATTCCTTTGTCGTCCTGATCTTAAGGACACCGCTCATGTTGATGCAGCCGCTTAAGATCTCATCTCCCTCTCCAGCGCTCTTCGGGATGCTCTCTCCGGTAAGCGCGCTCATGTCCAGAGATGAACGGCCTTCAGTTATGATACCGTCAATCGGCACCCGCTCGCCCGGATGCACAGTGATGATCTCTCCGGGCTCAACCTCTTCAGGTGAGACCTGTACAAATGTCCCGTCCCTCAGGACCATTGCGTGGTCCGGGCGTATGTCCATAAGGTCTGTAATGCTCTTCCTGCTCTTTCCCACAGCAACGCTCTGGAACCATTCGCCTATCTGATAGAACAGCATGACGACAACAGCCTCGTTGTAATCGGCATTTGGGAAATCCTCATATATCTCCAGGGCAAACGCGCCTATCGTGGCGATCGTCATCAGAAAGCACTCATCAAGTGGACGCAGGTTCTTTATTCCCTTTGCTGCTTTCAATAAGATGTCGTATCCGATGATAAAGTACGGGATAAGAAACAGCCCGAGACGGACGAATCCCCTGATCAGGTCCTGGGACTTAAACAGGCTGCCCAGGATCTTAGGGAGCGGCAGTACGTTCAGCAATATGAGCAGCGCTGCTGCCACGATGATCCTTATCAGTTTTTTCTTCTGCTTCTTTTTCATTTTATGATCAGAAATCTATCTCACAATCTGAATCGACCTTTTTGCATGCCTTTAAAACCGCTTTCATGACAGAAGCCTCATCTGCTCCCTCGGCAAATTCAACGGTGATCTTCTGAGTCATGAAATTTACGCCGGCGTCCGCAACACCTTTTACCTTTTTTGAAGCGGCCTCCATCTCATTAGCGCATTTCGCGCAGTCGACCTCGATCTTATATGTCTTTTTCATCTATTAAGCCTCCTGTTACGGTTTAATGTTCTTTTAACGATTAAACACTTGTTTAATCGTTCTGCATGTAGTATACTACCCCCAGAACAGGTTTTCAATAGTTTTATTGTAAAAAAGGAGTAAAAAGATGATCCTTCCCCACAGCCATCACAGCGGATCGCAGCATCTGGCCGAACAGATACCCGAAGACGGGTCTTTTGCCATAGTCTCACAGCTGTTCAAGCAGCTCAGCGACCCGGTCAGAATCAAGATATTCTGGATCTTGTGCCATACTGAAGAGTGTGTACTTAACGTTGCAGCGATGGTTAACATGAGCAGCCCGGCAGTCGCTCATCATCTGAAGCTCCTGAAGGATGCCGGCCTGATAGAAGGACGTAAGGACGGAAAAGAAGTCTATTACAAGGCAACCGAAACTCCGGAGGCATCCGCCCTCCATCTGATGATCGAACAGCTGATGGAAGTATCGTGCCCCCGGATGTAAAACGTCATCAATCCGCATTCATCGGTTTATCATGATATTCTTTATAAAGATCGGGAAGAAATGTCGCCAGATGCTGCTGCTCAACAGTGTTGTGGATCATGACATCTTTCAGGTACTGCTCGCAGAGCATGAAGTCCGGAGTATCTGTGTCCCTGACGAACTTTCCGTTCTCAGCTCTGTATCCTATCCACTCCCTTGCACATGTCTCTATTCCCCCAAGCGGGCATTTTCTGGTAACTGAGAGCACAAGGTGCGAGCCCGGACAGTCAAATGACTCCCAGCAGGAAGTTATCCCTACGCCTGCATCGATCAGTTTCTGATAGCGGTCTTCCGGGAATCCGTAATCCCTGATATCAAAGTTATGTCTTATGGAGCGTATGGCCTTTTCCTTGCCGGAGCGTCCCATGTCAAGTGTTTCCAGTGTATAGATGCCTTTCTTGAAATCCCCGTCTACCAGTCCGTGGTCGATATGGTCAACCTGATTCCACAGCTTATATCGGATGTTGCCTACACCCTCGGGCAGATGTTCCGAATGGATGTTGAACCATTTTACATACCACATCCTCATCTCGGGAGTTACATTTCCGGGGATCACCGAATATGTGGCCATGTAGCCGGTGCCGTCAGGCATCATGCAGTAACCGTATTCCACATCATGATATCCTTCCGGAATAAACAGATCCATCCAGTCTTCAAGTGCAAGTGCGTCTTTCGGGTCCATCGGGCCCTGGTCCAGAAGCTGCGCATACAGCGGATTCGGGTAATGAAGCGGATAATCCGTATAAAACCGGGAAACCGGCAGTGCCTTCTCTCCGGGCGTCAGCTCCGGAATGTCATAAACAAAGGGTCTCATTATATGTCTCCTTCTACTTTGTGTCATTTAAGTCCGAAGATCTTTACGGCATTTTCTCCGAGGATCAGGTCTTTTTCTTCTTCGGTGATATCAAGTGACCTGATCATCTTAACTCCGTCGCTCATCCATCCGTGGAACACAGGGAATGATGATCCGAACAGGATGTGGTCCGCGCCGCAGATCTTTACAGCGCTCTCGAGCTGATCTTTTCCGAGCGTGCTCGCATGGGTTGCCTCAAAGAACAGGTTCTTATCAAGATACTCCAGGACCTTTTCCCTGCTGTCGCTCTCAAGCCTGACCATTGACTCCGCCCTTGCGGACTTTCTCGGGATCATGCTCGCGGCCACGCCATACCAGTTGCCGCCCAGAAGCGTATGGACAAACTTAACATTCGGCAGTTCGCCCAACATACCACTGAAGAGCTCTCTTCCGACGGCGATCGACTGGTCGATCACGCGTCCGAGCGTGCGGCGCACATTGTTGTAGTCCACCAGATGCTTCCAGTCTGCGGGAAGCGGTGTGTGGCGCACATAAACAGGGATGCCCATCTCATTTACCCTTGCAAGGAACGGACGGAAAGCAGGGTCATCCAGATAGCGCTCGCCGTAGTGGCACGCCATCTGCACTCCGCACATCTTAAGCTCTCCTATGCAGCGCTCCAGCTCCCTGTAATTCTCCTCGTCATCCCATGGCGGAACAGCAGCGAGGGCAAATATACGGCCGTCCGAATCTGCGCACATCTGCGCCGCGTCATCATTTACCATGCGGCAGGTCTTTATGTCCAGCCACTCCTGCCAGCACGGGATCTTGATGATGCCCGCATCAACGCCGCACTCATCCATGGCATCCAGTTTCACTTTAAGTGAGTACTCTCCGTCCACATAGTTCAGGTTGTCAAGTCCCTCGGGTTTTTCAAGCAGCAGCTGCCTGAGTCCTCCGGCTGTGCTGCCTACATAGGCTCTGTAGCCTGAATCTTCCGGAATGCAGTTAATGAATCCATTCAGCATCTCCTCGTTGTCATAGAGGTCAACGGGGACATGGTCCATACAAGTATCAACTACCATTTTTTCTCTCCTTATCCACATTTATTTCCATGATGCTATCCTATTAAGCATCTTTTCATGCATTGCGTCTATGCGCGGAGTATCCACACCGCAGGACCTTCCCATTTCGGCTACGTCCTTACTGAAGAGTTCGTACTCACCGCTTACGTGCCGGTCGAAGTCACGGCTTAGGCTGCTGGTCGAATCATCCGTCGTATTGTACAGCTTCCGCATGTTGCCTTCGACCAGGTCATCCGGGACCATGACCCCCAGCGCCTTTGCCACACGATAAGCTTCCTCCATTATCTCCCGGTACTCCTCAACCATGGCCTCATTATGTTTTATGTCGCCGATCGTGACATCGTCGGCCGCAGTCATGCCGTTGTAGGCACAGTTAAGGATGTATTTGCTCCAGCAGGCCGCCCTCACATCATCTGACGAGCGGGTCTTTATGCCGGCGCCATTCAGCACGTCTATGCACTCGTTCAGCCTTTTCCGCTCGTCCGCGTTATCAACAACAGGACCTGTATAGATATTGGTATAGTTTCCGAGCTGCCTTATCGAGCCGTCCTCAGTGACCATTGAAACTGTGTAGATCACGCTCATCATCGTGTGCGCTTCCGGGAAAATGTCATGGATCCTGTCCGCCGCAGTCACCCCGTTCATAACAGGCATTATCACGGTGTCAGGTCCCACAGCGCCCTTAAACTGCTCTGCTATCCCCTCGAGAGCGGCGTTCTTCACACTTACGATAATGAGATCGTATTTCTCAGCACCGTCTGTTCTTTCGATGACACGCGAAGGCCTGACTGTATAGCAGCCATACAGGTCGCTCTCTGTCACAAGGCCTTTTTCCTTCAGTTCCTCAGCTCTTTTTCCTCTTGCGATAAGGGTTACTTTATCGCCGTATCTTCTCACCAGCCGGGCGGCGATCAGGCCCCCTACTCCTCCTACTCCCGCAACAAGTACCTTCGGGTTGTTCGTATCCATATGTTTCTCCTATATCACTTTAAATGTTTTCCATTTTCCTTTTTTATATCTTACCCACACCATGACGGCCTTGACCGACCAGTCAAGGACCATGGCGATGGCTATCCCTATGACGCCCCATCCGAGCACCAGGCCAAACAGGAACGCGAAAATGCCTCTTACTATCACCGACGAGACGATCGCGCTCACCATCGTGTATCTCGCGTCTCCGGCCGCCCTCAGTCCGCTCGCGAGTGCGTAGCTAACTGCGCAGATACTGCCGTTGAGAGAGTTGTGTATGATTATGAGTATCAGCGCATAGCGGGCTGCTTCGGCGCTAAGCGCGTATATGTGCAGCAGGCCTGCTCCGATCCCTATGAAAGCAAAGTTCCAGACATTTGCCCATATGAGCGTTATGCGCAGGAGTTTCTTCATGTAATACTCCGCACCTTCTATGTCTCCGGCTCCCATGTACCGGCCCACGACTGTAATGAATACCGGTCCCATTGCCAGATTGAACATTGCGGAGAGCGCCCATATGCTCTGGGCAACTCCGTTTGCCGAGATCTGGGCATTCCCGTACAGCGCCACTATCGCTCCTATGGCTGTCTTTGTCAGCTGGAAAAGTCCGTTCTCTATGCTGCCGGGAAGCGCTATCTTAAATATCCTCTTCAGCATTCCCGGGTTAAAGCAGAATACATATTTCGCAAGCAGGAATACCGTATTTTTCCTGTTTGAGACCAATACTGTCATCACCACCGCGGCAAGCGCATGGGATATGAGTGAGGGAACCGCAACGCCTGCAACTCCCGCATGGAGCACAAATATGCCTATGGCATTTCCGATCACGTTGACGACGTTCATGCCCATGGAGACATACATGACGGTCCTGGTCTTTCCCATGCTCCTGTTAATGCCTGCGCCGGCATTGTACATGCCGAGAAAAACATAGGACAGCGCGAGTATCCTCATGTATCTGATGCCCGCCTCCTCCACGTCGATGTCGACCGCGCCGTACAGGAAGCGGAACAGAAAAGGTCCGAGAAAAAATACAGTGGCTCCTACCAAAAGCCCTATTACGGATGCCGACATGAACAGCTGTCCCGCTGCGAGATTGGCGTGGCCCCTTTGGCGTGACCCTATATACTGGCTCACGACCACGGATCCTCCCGCGGCTATGGCTGCGAATATCAGGACAAAAACGTTGTTCAGCTGGATCACCAGCGAAACGCCTGATATGGCTGCCTCACCCGCATGGCTGATCATGAATGTGTCCGCAACTCCCACAAGGAGATTGAGGAACTGCTCAACGACTATGGGTATGATGAGGGCTATCAGCGCACTGTTGCTGAACTGCTTTCTCTCGTCCGGGATCTGCTGCCCGGGCTCTATCAATCTATTCCAAAATCCTTTTACTGCGCTGTTTTCCACTTTTTTCTCTTCCATTATTTGTTAATGATTATAATAAAAATCTTTAAATCTGTCATCAGGCGCTTCAAAGGCAGTTTTTCAGTACTCGCAAAATGCGATACTTCTCTCATGATATGGGAGAGGGAATATGAAGCTTACCGACAGCCGCTTTATTGAGGAACTGATAATCTGCATAAAGGCTGATGAAGCTGTGGCGCTCAGTTTCGCCAGGCACCCTGACGCCTGGGCAGGTAAAGAGTATGCACGGCAGCAGGAGATGCGGCGCGCCATAGCCCGCAGTGTGCGTGCCGGAAAAAAAGCTGAAAGAAAAGATAATAATGTTTAAGTTTCGCTTAAGTTTTGCACTCTATCATTATGTCATAAAGAAGATCGCAATTGAATTCATCACTATCATAGCCCTTTCTTTTTCAGTATGCATCCCGGCCTTGCCGATCACGGCACACCCCCAGACCTGCCGGGAAGCAGTATTCTGTTTTCAGATAAGGGGAGACTCCACAGCATCAGGATGCTGGCATCAAGATGTCCATCCTGATGCCTGAAGTCTCTTAGTCAGACCGCTTAGCGGCAGTTTTCCCAGTCAGTAAAAAAAGGACTGACATAATCCTTAAACAGATGGTAGAATAGCTGACAGTCTGAATACCATCCGGAGGATAAACATGAGCTTCACAGTTTACTATAATAAGAATGAGAAACAGGATGTCAGGAACATCTACTGGCATGACACAGAGGCCTATGAGGAGATAAAGCTGCAGGATGTATGCACCGCGTACCGTGTGGACACCGGCCTTGCATTTGACAGCGAAGAAGAAGCCCAGGCCAAAGCAGATGAGCTGAATGCCGAAGAGGCTAAGCATCCTTTTGAGAACAAAGGTGATGTCCTGCTTTGCTACTTTGTACAGGAAAGCGGGAAATAGGAACCGTCTTCAGAACAGAAAGCAATAAAAAACCGCAGTCCGTCGGGCTGCGGTTTTATTATCAGACTTTTATGCCATTACTCAACAGGAACAAACTTGAACGGGCTTCCGTCAGCATGACCTTTTGCGTCCTGGTCGCCTGCTGATACGATCTCGTATGCCTTGCCGGTCTTTTCCGCGAACTTATTTACAGTCCTCTGAGCCTGCTCACAGGTAGGTGCGGTCTCAACGACCTCTCCGGTCTCGGCATCCTTGATAAGGAATCCCTGTCCGTTGGCACCTGTAAAATAATGCTCATCTTTGACAAGCTGCTGTCTTACTGTCTCTACTTCTCTCATTAATTTAACCTCCGTTTAAGTTTTCCCTTCTGTGATATTACTATATATCTGCGATTTAAGTCAAACATTATCATAAACTCTTATGACGCCTGATATTTCTTTAACCACTGACATTCCGCCCAGTATTTCAGTTGCGTCATTGAAGTTTTTCTCGGCAACCCTGTCTGTTATTATGACCAGTTCGGCAGTATCCCCGTTTCCCGATCTCTGGACGACCTGGGAAATGCCTACGCCATTATTTCCAAGCACTCCCGCAATATTTGCAAGAACGCCGGGACGGTCCTTGGCCTGCATGCGGATAAAGAACTTGCTCTCACATTCGCTTATGTCCTTTACGCGCAGCTTTTTGTAGCAGTTGCGGCGCACACGCCCGCAGCAGTCAAACAGGATATCCCTGCATACATCGATTATGTCTCCCAACACAGCAGTTGCGGTCGGCATCTCACCGGCGCCTCTTCCGACAAGAGTAACATCATCCATTGCTTTTCCATGAAGAAATACAGCATTGAATGAACCGCCGACTCCCGCAAGCGAATGGTTCTGCGGGATGAGCATCGGATGGACCTTTACCTCTATGCCGCTGTCAGTATTTCTGGCAACGCCGAGGAGCTTGATCACATATCCGAATTCCCTTGCATATCTTATGTCATCAGCCGTGATCTTCGTGATGCCTTCAGTATAAACTTGTGAAAATACTACTTTGGTATGGAAAGCGTTCGAAGCCATGATCGCAACCTTGCGGCCTGCGTCAAGTCCTTCCACGTCTGCAGTGGGATCTGCCTCGGCATATCCGAGCTCGGTAGCCCGGGCAAGGGCATCCTCATAGCTCATGCCTGTCTCAGACATCTGGGTAAGGATGTAATTTGTGGTCCCGTTCACTATGCCCATTATCTCAGTGATCTCAGCGCCTGCAAGGCTCTGCTTGAGCGGTCTGATTATGGGGATAACTCCGGCGACAGCCGCTTCATAAAGAACGTCGGCGCTGTTCATGTTCGCCGCTTCCCCGATCTCTTCGCCATACTGTGCGAGCAGATCTTTGTTCGCAGTAACGACCTGTTTGCCTTTTGAGAGCGCTTCAAGCACATATGTCTTTGCGGGCTCGATGCCGCCCATGAGCTCAACCACGATGTCTATGTCGTCATCGTTAACGATATCAGCCCAGTCAGATGTCAGCACTGCCCTGTCATACCCCGGTCTTTCCTTTGACGCGTCACGTACCAGGACTTTTTTGACACAGATGTCAGCTCCTGCCTGCTGGCGGATCTCATCCTTCTGCCCTGACAGCAGCTTATAGACCCCGCCGCCTACTGTACCCGCGCCGAGGATCGCTATGTTGATCACACTCTTTTCCTCATTCTTTCCCATTATTCCAATCTTCCTTATCAATCGTTAAATCTTGTTATATTTTCCTCATTCAGTATGAAATCATATGTGTTTATGTCTTCGCGGAGAGTCCATCCCGCCTTATGCCAGAACTGGTTTCCGGCTTCGTTTCTCTTATAGGCGATGAGTGAGACCTTGTTGATGTGCTCCTCCTGAAGAGCGCGCATTGCGGCGACCGCCATCGTCTTTCCTATGCCCTGGCGTCTGAACTCCTTTTTGACGCAGACATGGTAGAAGCAGGCCGTACGGCCGTCATGTCCCCCCAGGATAGTCCCTATTATCTGCCCGTCCTTTTCGGCAACGATGCTGGTCCCGGGATTTCTCCGGATGAACGCTGCCACTCCCTCAGGAGAGTCATCTATCGAGCGGATGCCGAATCCGCTGATGGACATCCACAGGTCTTTGACCTGCGGATAGTCCTCTATTGTCATTTTTCTGATGATTATTCCGTCAGTCATCTTTTCCCCTTTAAATGCCGAGCAGGTCGCTGTACCCCTTCAGTGCCCCGTCAGTATCATGTGCCAGCACTTTCTTTGCCAGGACCTTTCCGAGCTGGACACCTTCCTGGTCAAAGCTGTTGAGGTTCCATGCAAACCCCTGGAACATGATCTTGTTCTCAAAATGTGCCAGAAGAGCTCCGAGCGCCTCCGGATTCAGTTCCTCTCCGATGATGATGCTGGAAGGACGTCCGCCGTCAAATCTCTTGTTAGGATTTTCATCGTCTTTTCCGCAGGCAAATGCGACTATCTGTGCCGCGACATTTGCGCAGAGTTTCTGCTGGCTTGTCGTTCCCTGGATCAGCGTGTCAGTTCCCATCTGGCTGTTTTTGAATCCTATGAACTGAAGAGGTACTATGTCCTTTCCCTGATGGAGCAGCTGATAGAATGAGTGCTGTCCGTTTGTACCCGGCTCGCCAAAGAGCACGGGGCCCGTCTTATAATCAACCGGTTCACCGAAGCGGTTCACTGACTTGCCGTTTGATTCCATGTCCGCCTGCTGGAGATGAGCAGGGAAACGGCTGAGCGCCTGTGAATAAGGCAGAACAGCTGTTGCCTCCATTCCCAGGACATTTCTCTCATATACACCGATCATGGCATCAATAAGTTCAGGATTCTTGTAGAAATCCGTTTCGTCAGAAAGCTTGTCTTCCGCGGCAGCTCCCGCGAGGAAGCGGGCAAATATGTCCGGTCCAAAGCAAAGTGAGAGCATGGCGCCGCCGACAGCTGAGGTTGATGAGTAACGCCCGCCGATATGGTCATCCATGAAGAACGCTGCAAGATAGTCACTGCTTGACGCCAGCGGTGAAGTCTCGCTGGTCACCGCGAGCATGTGCTTTGAAGGATCGAGTCCTCTCTTCCGGAGAGCTTCTTTGACAAATGCTTCATTTGTAAGTGTCTCAAGAGTGGTTCCTGATTTGGAAACCAGAATGAACAGCGCGCGTGACACATTTATTGAGTCAAGGACTGCAGCCGCGTCATCCGGATCCACGTTGCTGATGAACTTAGCTTCCATCTTGAAGAAGCCATTCCTCTTTGCCCAGTTCTCAAGCGCTATGTACATCGCCCTCGGTCCGAGGTCGCTTCCGCCTATGCCGATCTGAACAACAGTGGTAAAAGTCTCTCCGGCAGCATTTGTGATCTCACCGTCATGAACTTTTTTTGCGAAAGCAGCGATCTTCTCCTGCTCCCTTACATAGAATTCACGTTTATTTACGCCATCGGCGATCACATCTCCTCCGAGCTGTCCGCGTGTCAGCTGATGAAGCACATGACGTTTTTCGCCGGTATTGATCATCGCGCCGTTATACAGTTCCCTGTACTTTTCAACAAGCTGCGCTTCCCCGGCAAGATCTGCAAGTGCTTCGAGCACTTCTTTATTTACCGCTTTTGCGGCATAGTTAAATACGAGTCCGCCTGCCATCGGTACAGAAAAGCTCTTTACTCTTTCCGCACCGTTCTCACCGCTCATTTCCACGGCCAGATCTACCTTTGCCAGTTCCTGAAGTTTTTTATAGGATCCGAGCTTATCAAGATTTTCCCATCTGATCATTTTTATTTCCTCATTTCATTCAGTTTTTTATTTTCTTCGTAAGGACCAGTACATTCTTACTGTTTTCATACTTGTATTCCACGCTGTCCATGGTATTTCTGACAATGTGCACACCAAGGCCGCCTATCTCCCGCTCATTTGCGGAAGTTGTTATGTCCGGAGCCGCATTCTGCAGCGGATCAAAAGGCATTCCTCCATCTATGACCCTGATGATGACAGATCTCTTGTCCTCAAGCTGCCCTATCTGTATCTTCATGGAACCGGTATGTCCTTTGTACGCGTACATCGCTATATTGCTCGCTATCTCATCCAGTGCAACATCTATCTGAAGCTTTGGCTTCATTTCGCATCCGTACTCATCCAGTACAGCATCCGCAAACGCCGTTATCGCGGGTATGTTCTCGATCTTTGCATCAACGACGATCTCGCGGTATTCTTCGTTTCCGCCGATGAACCTGAACGCGACCATTGTGATATCGTCAAACTGTTCGGCTTCTCCCTTAAACTCGTCAGTCTGCGCCTTTATGCCCTCGCACAGCTCCTGCATGCCGTCATAAATATGCTCATTGACATAATCCAGCAGCCTCTGATTGCCGTACAGTTCTTTGTCAGCATTGGTACTCTCGGTCACTCCGTCAGTATACAGGTACAGGATATCTCCGGGTTTGAGAGTCAGCTCCTGGCTCCTGTATTTTACTCCTTCCATTCCGGCAAGAACAAAGTCGTGCTTTCCTTTCAGGTATTCAAACTGTCCGTTGTGACTGATCAGCGGCGGGTTATGTCCCGCATTTACATAGTCTACTTTGCCTGTGCTCAGCTCTATGATGCCCAGCCATCCGGTGACAAACAATCCGTAATCATTGCTCTCGCACATGAGCGCGTTTGCCCTTGTAAACACATCTCCTGCGCTCATGCCCAGCATGCCGTGGTCCTTGATCAGAGTCTTCGCTGTCACCATGAACAGTGCCGCGGGAACTCCCTTTCCGGAAACGTCAGCTATGACCAGCGCAAGATGATCGCTGTCTATCATAAAGAAATCATAAAAGTCTCCGCCCACCTCTTTCGCGGGATTCATGCTGGCGTACAGGTCAAAATCCGTCCGCTCAGGGAATGGCGGGAATATCTTCGGAAGGAGGTTTGCCTGAATGTCGGCCGCTACAGAAAGCTCGCCGCTTATCCTTCTGCCTTCACGCAGGGATTCAACCATCTCATTGATGCTGACGGCCACATCTCCGATCTCATCTTTTGTGTTCAGTTCCAGCTTATCTTCAGGAAGTTCACCTCTTCCTATCCTTTGGAGGTAGTCCTCCATGTTTTCTATCAGTTTAGTGGATCTGTTCAGGAGGAGGTATATGCATGCGCCAACGATAAGGATTATGATAACAACAAGGATGATGATGCTCCTTGTAGCTCTTGAAGCCGCAGCGCTAAGGGCTGCCATGCTCCTTCCCGCGACAATGACGCCAACCACTTCTCCGGCATTATTCTTTAATGTCTTGTAATAACAGTATATCTGGCCGCCTGCAACATTTGCCGCGCCGGAGTACTCGCCATCTCTGTCCAGTACATCCGAAACCTTTTTATCAATGTATGTACCTACTATGGACTGGCCGTCCGGTCCTTTTGTTGTTCCCGCTATACGTATAAAGTGGCCCTGCTGATATCCTGTCTTTTTGTCGCCCGTCCATTCAAGGCCTTCATCGCCGCATTTCATGAATGTATATACAAAAGTGCCGCTCTTTGACTCCGCTTCATAAAACGGAGCGGTGTTGGCATTCTCTTCTGTGCCGTCTCCGATAAGAACTTCGCCTTTATACAGGGCACCGTCTTCAATGTGCCACTCGGATTCTTCCATCCCGCTTATTATGTCTTCAAGGTAATTGATATCGGTCTTCAGTTTTGTCAATATAAGGTCTTCCACGGTTGTAATGTTGAACCGGGATACAATGATCAGTACCGCGATGACAATGATTATGCAGAAAACTACTACGGACAGAAAAAGTTTAGACCCCAGAGTCCTGAAGCTGAAAAACCGCTCTAACCTGCTTTCCTTTTTCTCTTTCATGACTTGCCCTTCCTAGACTACAAAGCCTCCGTCAGATGTTATTACCTGTCCTGTGATAAAGCCGGCTTTTTCCGATGCGATAAATGAAACAAGGTCCGCGATATCCTCCGGTTTTCCCAGTCTCCCGAGCGGGGTCTCGTCCGCAAGCGTATCCTTTACTCCCTCCGGGAGTTCGTCCAGCATGTCTGTATCTATCACTCCCGGCGCAATGCAATTGACTCTTATGCCGGAAGGCGCCAGCTCATTTGCAAGCGACCGGGTGAATCCTATAAGTGCAGCTTTGGTGGCTGAATATGCGCTCTCGCAGGAAGCCCCGCGCAGGCCCCACATGCTCGAGATCGTGATGATACATCCCTTTTTCTCATGCAGCATGTGCGGTATGGCGCACTGGACAGTGTTGAAAGCTCCGTTCACATTTACCTGGAAGAACCTGTCCCAGCGCTCTTTGGTTATGTCCTGTATCTGGACCTGCCCCGCGATCCCGGCGTTGCTCACAAGGAGATCAACTTCACCGAGATTTTCCCTTACGAAAGCGAACATGCGCTCAACAGCAGCACGGTCACTGACATCCGCCTGGAATGTGACAGCCCTGCTGCCCAGACCTCTTGCCAGTCCGGCAGTCTCTTCAGCCTTATCTTTTCTCTTTTCGTAATTAATGCAGACATCATACCCGTCTTCGGCCAGTTTCAAGGCGATCGCCCTTCCTATGCCGCGGGATGATCCCGTTACAAGCGCAACTTTACCCATTTCCTGCAGTTTCCTTTATCCGATCAGTGCCGACACAAGTGCCGGTACAGCTGCCAGTGTTTCCTCATCCGGATTCCAGAGTGACTTTATGTTTTCCTCAACTACGGTGAACCCGGCTTTTGACAGCTGCTCCTGAAGGATCTTCACGGACTCTCCGCTCCAGCCGTAGCATCCGAACGCCGCAGCCTTCTTGTTCCTGAATTTAAGCTGTCTGACAAACTCCATCCAGCCTGCGACACTTGAAAGGATGCCGTTGCAGACTGTGGGCGAGCCTACAGCAATGGCCTTTGACCTGAAGATCTCGGTCATGACCTCATTCTTGTCTGCCTTGGCAATGTTGAATACCTTAACTACAGTGTCGGGACTCTGAGTGTGTATCTCCTGCGCGATCCTGTGGGCGATCTGCGCTGTTCCTTCCCACATGGTATCGTATGCTATGGTGATCTGGTCTTCCTGATAAGCATTTGCCCAGACAGCATACTTTTCAACTATCTGCATCGGATCTTCTCTCCAGATGGCACCGTGTGAAGGAGCTATCATGTCAATGTCGAGTCCGAAGCCCTTGATCTCCTCAAGTTTCTTTGCAAGAACCTGGGCAAACGGGTTGAGGATATTGGCAAAATATTTCTCAGCCTCTTTATACAGCGTGCATCTGTCAGCCTTGTCATTGAACAGCTCTGCCACCGCATAATGCTGTCCGAAAGCGTCATTGCTGAACAGGATGTTGTCACCGGTCATGTATGTTGCCATTGAATCCGGCCAATGGAGCATCCTCATCTCAATGAATACCAGCTCTTTGCCATTGCCTATGGAGATGCGGTCTCCGGTCTTTACCACATGAAGATCCCAGCCGCGCTTTCCGTACTGTCCCTCAAGACTCTTTACTGCATTTGCGGTGCAGTAGATCGGAGTTCCCGGGATCTCTTCCATCAATGCGACAAGTGAGCCCGAATGGTCGCATTCACCATGGTTTGCCACTATGAAGTCGATCTTTTTCAGGTCTATCTCTTTTTTCAGGTTCTCTACGAAATCTTCCCTGTGCGGAGTCCATACAGTGTCAATGAGTACCGTCTTTTCTTCCTCTATAAGGTAAGCATTCTGGCTTGAACCGTTCATTATGGAATAGTCGTCGCCGTGGAAGCTCTCCAGCTCCCAGTCAATATATCCTACCCAACTGACATTTCCCTTAATATGTTTTCTCATTTTAGTCCTTTCCCTACTCTCCGAAGAGCGAAGTTGAAAAATATCTTTCTGCCGTATCCGGAAGTACTGTAACTACAGTCTTGCCGGGGCCAAGTTTCTTTGCAAGTTTGATCGCTGCGGCTACGTTGGTGCCGCTTGAGATCCCGACCATGAGGCCTTCCTCCCTCGCGAGCCGCTTTGCCGTGCTTATCGCTTCCTCATCTGTCACGACATATATGTCATCATAGATGTTTCTGTTTAATATCTCCGGGATGATGCCGTCACCTATTCCCATCTGCATGTGGGTTCCTATTGTTCCCCCTGCAAGAATGGCGGCATTTTCCGGCTCAACAGCCCATATCTCGATGTCCGGATACTGAGCCTTAAGGACCTCTCCTATGCCTGTAATGGTTCCGCCGGTACCGATACCGCTGCAGAACCCGTGGATGGGTCCGGCCACCTGAGCCATTATCTCAAGTGCCGTATGTTTCTTGTGCGCCATCGTATTGTTCGGATTTTCAAACTGCTGCGGAACAAAAACATTCGGGCACTTTTCTTTCATTTTAAGTGCGGTCCTGAGGCATTCCTCTATGCATTCGCCTATATCGCCCGCGTCATGTATAAGGCGGACCTCCGCCCCGTAATGCCTGACCAGCTTTCTGCGCTCTTCACTGACTGAATCAGGCATGATTATGATCGTCCTGTATCCCTTTACGGCACCAACAAGTGCCAGGCCTATGCCCTGATTTCCGCTTGTCGGTTCGACGATGATCGAGTCCGGTCCGATGAGGCCTGCCCTCTCAGCCTGTTCGATCATGTTGAATGCTGTCCTTGTCTTTATCGACCCTCCCGCGTTCAAGGCTTCCATTTTGACCAGGATCTCCGCGCTGCCTTCCTCCGGCATACGGTTGAGCCTGATGAGCGGTGTGTTTCCTATTGCGTCAAGAATTGTGTTGCAGATCATTTATTTTCCTCTTTTAAACTATTATTACAGATAGACGATGAGCGGCAGTGCCACGTAAACAGCTATAAGCGCAAACAGCACCAGCGCCTGCTTTATCTTATGGCCGGTAAGCAGCCCTATGAACTCGCGCACCGCAGAATTAGGCCAAAAATACCATTTTGTCTTCGCTCCGATACCTATCGTTCTGAATTTGATCCTTCTGGAGTAAAGTCCGCTCCTGAAGACATGATAATTGGTCGTTGAGAATATGACTTTCGGAGCCTTTCCTTCAGGATTTCCCTCTTTTTTGCTCCAGTGCGCCATGATCAGATCCCTTGAAAACCTCATGTTCTCAAAGGTATTTTCCGACTTATCCTCCATGAGTATGTCTTCTTCACTGATCCCGTGATCCATGAGATAATTCTTCATGCATCCGCATTCCGAAATGATCTCATCACTGCCTTTTCCGCCTGAGGGAACGAACATGGCTTTCTTTCCGCTCTCTTTGATCTGTCTGTTGTAGAATTCGAGCGCCTTATCTATCCTTCCCGCAAGGAGCGGATAAGGTTTTCCGTCCGGCGCGACCCTGCACCCGAGTATGATTATGTAATCCTGATAGGGATCGGGTTTATATTTTGCAGTCATAGCCCCTGCTACCATCGAGCCTATGATCATGCATTCAAAATACAGGTAGACTGCCGAGAACAGATTCCAGAAAATCTCGTGAATGATTATTCTTGCAAGCGACCCCGATACAAAATAGTCAGCGAAGAACAGGGCTGCTTCGCCTGCAACCATGAGCACTGCAAGCAGCATTCCCAAAAAGTTCTGCACTCGTTTTGTCTCATGCAATATCAGTGATATGTTGGATACAAAGAGCGCAACTGCAAAAATGAGAACAAAAGGCGCCGACAGAAGCATGTAGTTTCTCGCTGACCGCAGCAGTATGTGCATTATGAAATCGTACCGGTATATGTCCGGGGACTGGAAGCACCTTATGGTCTGAAGAATGAATGTGAGGGCGATCGATGCTATGAACAATCCGAACCCGAAATACATTATCGTATTATATGAATAGGGATTGTACTGGACCTGCTTCACGAATGTCATGAAGAAAACAAAGACAGATGCCGTGAAGAATACCGAAAGTATTGCTGAGGCGATCGCAAGATCCCATTCCCCGGCAAATAATAGCGAAGCGACCACTGCTGCCGCGCTCACGCCCATCAATATAAGTTCTATATAAAGTTTTGGTTTTTTGTCCCTGACATCAAACCTAAGCATGTTAAATCCGTATCCGTTCCATAAAATATTGTTAATAGTTTATTGTATTTCAAAACAGCCTGTTTTTCAATTTAATAACTGTTTTTCCTGCGCAGGTCCCTGATGTATGCAAATGTCTCATCCTCACCTTTTTCAGCAAGCATCGTAAGGAGTTTTCTGAGCATCGCTTCAGTTTCGGGATGCATTTCCGGATGTTCCTTCCTCCGGTTAAAATACCCGAGAGCATATGCGTCGGTATACTTCTCTTTTGCATATACCTTGCTCGCTGCTACCCTGTCGCAGAACATCTCTATCAGATACTTCGTCGGCATCTTCACCGGTGCATATCTTTTCAGATCAAGATTAAGGTCATTCCAATACTCAAAATGGTGCTTGTTCCTTCCCTTATGATGCATCCACGCGAGTGAATAGCCAAACGCCTCCCTCTCGCCGATATTCGGGCTTTTATCACCCTGGAAATACCGTACTCCGGGTATGAATTCAGCCGGTGAGAATTTAGACAGGTCGTGCGTTATGCCCTGCCGTAAGATACCCGCTTTTGCGCAGTTTATGAGGACCTGGTGCTTATGCGCCAGGATCGTCCTTAAATGTCCGGTAAATCTCTTAAAAGTATTCATCAGTCTTCCTGTTCTGTTCCTATCGATCATCGATCTTATATTATATCGTATATCAATATGTCTGTGAAACTGTTTTCAATCCCCCTTTTGACAAATGGAAGTCTTAAGAGTTATATTTTTTTTAGCCGGGCCGATCATCCCGGCGAAGGAGGGAAATATGAAAAAGATAATCGCATTGCTCATGTCAGTTCTTCTCATTGCAGGCCTTGCCGCATGCGGTCAAAGTACACCCGCGACCCAGGCAGCACCCGAAGGATCCACAGATCCAGCAACCGGATCTGCTCCGGAAGAGACCACCGAAGCTGCAGCCGCGGAGACAACCGTGGAAGAGACAACCGAAGGCTCTGTTTCAAGGCTCTCAATACTTGTCGGTTCATACTCAATGATGGAAGTAAAAACCGTTACTGATGACAGTTATGCCGGACTATACGGACCGTCCGCTGAAGAAGGCGCCGCAAGATCGGCCGTCGCCGGCATCATTGCAGCGGGAAATGCTTTTATCAACGGATTTAAGATCCCCGCCACAGCGGAAGAACTTGCCTCAGAATATCCCGATGGTTTCACAGTTAACGCAAGCCCCTGGCTGTCAATTACCGAAAACGGAACTTATAAGGTCGACAGGGATGAATATGCTGATTATGATGAAGCGGTGCTCGCGCTCATCAGCCGTGTGCCCGCAGGAAATGAGTTCATCCTTTCGGACGAAGACGGAGACGGCTTCTATGAAAAGATAGAAGGCATATGCAGGGCGGCTTTCATAATAGCCGAGACTTATGATGTAAAAACATTCTTCCGTGCCGATATCGAAGAGGAAAATGCAAGGGCATTTGACGGCGACCTGGCTGTTTCACGTGTAGGCCTTACCGCCTCAGAAGTTATTGGCGGGCCCGAAGCCGGCGACATGGCATTTGCTTATGCCACTCCTGACGGCTGGGTAGTTGAAAAAGCTTATCCCGTCACAGGAAAACTGGTCGAGGGCATCGATCATGAATACTATCAGATAGATGACACCAAATATGATGACGCAATGCGTTTCTCAAGAGACAATATCGTCATCTCTAACCGCTGCGGCGAGTTCACAAATGCACTTAAATACTTTGGACTGTCCGGTGCGGATTCAGATACCGAAGTTACTCTATGGTTCGTTAAGCCTGCTTACGCTGACACTCTTGGTGCCCCGGCCGGATTTACCAGTGAAGATTCCAAGGCTATACTTGAAAGCGCGATAAACCAGGCCAATGACAAACTGGCGGCTCATCCTGATGCTCCGGAAGCTGCGGCGCAGCAGCTTCTCGCCTCTCTCCAGAAAGCCCAGGAAGTCTATGATGATGCAGCTTCTGTTCCCGAACAGATGACTTATCAGGTATATCTGCTCTACCTCACACTTCACGGAAGCGGCGATGACATCGGTGCCAAATTTGCCGGATATGACTACCCCGGATTTGACAACATGATCCAGTAATATATCTGGCGCTCCAAAAGGGGGCTGTCCCACACGGACAGCCCCCTTTTTACACAATCAATATATTTACTAAGAGCCGTTTTTCTGATAATTTATTAGTAACCAAAATAACGGCCAATATGGCGAAAGGAGCAGTAAATTGAAGCATCTAAAAAAAGCAGAGATCGAACAGCTTGATCAGTACTGGCGGGCGTCAAATTACCTTACTGCCTGTCAGCTTTATCTTCTGGACAATCCTCTTCTTGAAAGGCATCTTCAGGATGAAGACATCAAGAAGACCATCGTCGGACACTGGGGTACATGCCCCGGCCAGAATTTCATCTACACTCACCTCAACAGGGTGATCAATAAATATGATCTTAACATGATCTATCTGTCAGGACCCGGACACGGCGGAAATGCCATGGTAGCCCAGGACTGGCTGGACGGAAGCTATTCAGAGATCTATCCGAATATCTCAAGGGACAAAGAAGGAATGAAGAGGCTGTTCAGGCAGTTCTCATTCCCCGGCGGAATCCCCAGCCATGTCGCACCTGAAACACCGGGTTCGATCCATGAAGGAGGCGAACTTGGCTATTCACTTGCCCATGCTTTCGGAGCGGTACTGGATAACCCGGATCTTATCGCTGCCTGCGTTGTAGGCGACGGTGAAGCCGAGACCGGACCTCTTGCTGCCGGATGGCACGGGAACAAGTTCATGAACCCGCGCACTGACGGCGTCGTCCTTCCGATACTGCATCTGAATGGATTTAAGATTGCCAACCCCACGATATTTGCAAGAATGAGCCACGAAGAGGTTGAAAACTTCTTCAAGGGCTGCGGATGGACTCCTTACTTTGTTGAAGGTGACGATCCCGCCAAAATGCATGACCTCATGGCAACGACTCTTGATACTGTCATTGAACAGATACAGAAGATCAAGGCACATGCCGAAGGCGGCGACATTACAAGACCTTTCTGGCCCATGATAGTCCTCAGGACTCCAAAGGGCTGGACCGCGCCGAAGGTAGTTGACGGAAAAGTCCTTGAAGGCAGCTGGAACTCCCATCAGGTTCCCATTGCCATGGGCGCCAAGACCGAAGAGCACCTTAAGCTCCTCGAGGACTGGCTGCGCTCCTACAGGCCGGAAGAACTGTTCAATGAGAACGGTGAACCCATAAAGAGCATAACGGATTTTGCCCCCAAGGGAATCAGGCGCATGGGCGCCAACCCTCACGCGAATGGCGGCTATCTGCTGAAAGCGCTCCGCACGCCCGACTGGCGCGAATACGGAGTTGACGTCAAGGCTGCAGGCGAGGTTGAAGCTCAGGACATGTACATACTCGGAACTTATGTGCGCGATGTCATGAAGCTGAACATGAAATCAAAGAACTTCCGTATCTTCGGACCTGACGAGACCGCTTCCAACAGGCTTCAGGCAGTATTTGACGTTACCGGAAGAAGGTTCATGGATCCTCAGATCGAGGGAATAGACGATCATCTTGACCCTGACGGAAGAGTCATGGACAGCATGCTCTCAGAGCACATGTGTGAAGGCATGCTCGAAGGGTACCTGCTCACAGGGCGTCACGGTTTCTTCAACAGCTACGAGGCATTCATCAGGATAGTTGACTCCATGGCTGCACAGCACGCCAAGTGGCTGAAGATGTGCAGCGAACTTCCCTGGAGACAGGATATCGCTTCCCTTAACTATGTCCTTGCGTCAAATGTATGGCAGCAGGACCACAACGGATTCACACATCAGGATCCCGGATTCCTGGATCACATAGCGAATAAAAAGGCTGATGTCATCAGGATGTATCTTCCGCCTGATGCCAACTGCCTGCTCAGCTGCTTTGACCACTGCATCAAGAGCAGGAACTATGTAAATGTCATTGTAGCCAGCAAGCATCCCCGTCCCCAGTGGCTTACCACCGACCAGGCCATCAAGCACTGTACTCAGGGCATAGGTATCTGGGACTGGGCATCGAACGACGAGGGACAGGAGCCTGACATTGTCATGGCCTGCTGCGGCGATACTCCGACTCTCGAAACCCTGGCAGCTGTCACGATACTGCGCCATGAGCTTCCCGAGATCAAGATCCGTGTCGTCAACGTAGTCGACCTCATGAGGCTGCAGCCTCACACCCAGCATCCTCACGGACTCACGGATGTGGAATATGACAGCATATTTACCAAGGACAAACCGATACTGTTCGCATTCCACGGCTACCATACACTGGTACATGAGCTTACTTACAGACGGCACAACAGCAACATCCATGTTCGCGGCTACAAGGAAGAAGGAACCATTACCACACCGTTTGACATGCGCGTTCGCAATGAGCTTGACCGCTTCAGCCTGGTGATGAGCGTTGTCCAGCTTCTACCTCAGGTTGAAAATAAGGCTGCGCATCTCATTCAGAAGATGAAGGACAAACTCGTAGAGCACAGGCAGTACATCAATGACAACGGCATTGATCTTCCTGAGGTCAAGGATTGGAAATGGAACGAAGGAAAAGGAAACTACTGATAACAGATAAAGGAGAACTCCATGAACATATGCATTTACGGAGCGGCCAGCACCGACATAGATAAGGGTTATATCGAAACTGTTGAAAAATTAGGCGAAATTCTTGCGAAAAGAGGCCATACCCTGATCTTCGGTGCAGGAAACGGCGGCCTCATGGGCGCAGCAGCCAGAGGATTTAAAAAAGGCGGCGGAAGAGTTGCGGGCGTTGCTCCCACATTTTTCCGTGATACAGTCATCGAAGAACTTTATCCCCATTGTGACAACATCATTTACACAGACAGCATGGGCATGCGCAAATCTGTCATGGAGATGAATGCTGACGCGTTCATAGTCACTCCCGGAGGCATCGGAACTTTTGATGAATTCTTCCAGGTCCTTACGCTTAAGCAGCTCCATCAGATCAATAAACCGATCGCCCTTTTCAATATCTGCGGATACTATTACTCTATAGAAGCTCTGATGCACAACGGTGCAGAAGAAAAATTCCTGAGGGCTGACTGCCTTTCATTATTCAAGAGCTTCACCGAAGATGAAATGGATGAACTGATCGAATATGTTGAAACACCGTGCCCGCCTCTTCCGAATGATGTAGAACTGGTATACGGATTCTACGGCGATACGACAACAAACGAATAACCTTTAAGGAGGTATTTTATGAAGTTCAGACGTTCTATTCTTCTGATCACCTCCCTGTTGCTGTGCACAGCACTTTTGCTCGCTGCCTGCCAGAAGAATGAAACTCCTTCATCAACCCAGGCAACAACTGAGGCAAGCACAGAGCAGGTCTTCTCAGGAGAACTTACAGAATTTTACAGGAACAACATGGTTGTCACAAACAGCCAGGGGAACATGGAGTTCACCACTCTTCCCATGACCAAGTTCATTGTCAGCGGATCTGACTGGCTGACACTCGGTGACACAGTGGAAGTCCGCTACCACGAGCAAGGCTCCTCGCATCAGGCTGACCAGGTCCTTGTGACAAAGCATGAGGATCCTGTATATATCTTCAACGGTATAATAATCTCAAAAGAACAGTACTTCATGACCATAAGCGGAAGTGAGATGACCATAGTTGTTGAGTATGACATTAAAACGAAGGTCACCGGCGATCCGGAAGTCGGCGATGCTGTCGAGATCGAATATACCGGCGACATCAGCGAAGATCCTTATGCTGTGCGCATCACCGTCACAACCAAGAACGTGGTCCCCCAGTTCCTTACTGCATGCGGAATAGTTTCGGAGCTCAAAGCTGACGGATTCACACTCTGCATCGACTCCGCAGACGCATTTGAATTCAAGCTGACACAGAATACAAAGATCACCGGCGAAGCGACAGAACTCCAAAACGGCGACAGCGTAATTGTCTCTTACACAAACGACATACACAATACTCCTACCGCCATTTCCGTCGACATAATCAAGGCTGCAGACAGGACGCCTGAAAAGAAATATGTAGTAAACGGAACAGTAGGCAGCATATCTGTGGGGTCATTTGATCTGAAAACTTCCAACGGAACATACAAGTTCAAAGCAACCGATAAGACTGATTTCTCCGGTGTCAAGTTTGAAACAGGTGCCGAGGCAGTTGTTACATATACAGGAAATATCGCGGATGCCCCTGTTGCCGTAACGGTTTATTGCTCTAAACCCGCACCGAAGCCGGAACCTCCGACTGAAAAACCGACTGAGAAGCCGACGGAGAAGCCGACCGAGAAACCTACTGAGAAACCGACCGAAAAGCCGACGGAAACTCCGACCGAGACTCCGACTGAGACTCCGACCGAGACTCCGACCGAGACTCCGACTGAGACTCCGACTGAGA
>SVDE01000075.1 GCA_015057955.1 Lachnospiraceae bacterium
TCGCGCTGCCGATGCTGTTTGGCAGCAGCATGATAGAGATAATCCCTCCGGTTGAGAGCCGCCCGTACATAAACATCACTGCCGATGTTTTCCGCCTGTTCGGCGTTGAAGTCAAAGAAAGTGCCGACGACCGGTTCATGATACAGGGGAACCAACAATTCATGCCGGCAAATACTAGAGTGGAGGGCGACTGGTCGAACGCGGCTTTTCTTGAAGCTATTGCAAGGCTTGCGGCGCCGCATGGCCTTGAGATAACCGGCCTTAAGGAAGACAGTCTTCAGGGCGACAAATGCTGCGTTGAACTGTTTGAAAAACTCAGCGCAGGGGGTAACAGCATGATCGATATCTCTGAGTGCCCTGACCTGGGACCTGTGCTCTTTGCTTACGCTGCTGCGTCAGGCGGGGGACATTTTACCGGGATCAGAAGGCTCAGGATCAAGGAGAGCGACAGGGCGGAAGCCATGGCAGAGGTGCTTCTTAAGTTCGGGATCCGGAGCATCATATACGAAAATGAAATGGACATACTGCCGGGAGAACTTAAGACACCTGCAGGACCTGTTTCCGGACATAACGACCACAGGATAGTAATGGCTGCAGCAGTGCTCATGCTTCTGACAGGCGGATGCATTGAAGAGGCGCAGGCAGTGAGAAAGAGTTATCCCGACTTTTTCGAGACACTGAACAGCATAGGGATTAAGACATATACAGAGGAAGAAGCATGAACATCGATTTCAAGAGAAGGCTGCCTACTTCAGAACAGATCAGGCAGATGTATCCGCTGACAGAAGCGGACAAACAGAAAAAAGCAGAAAATGACAAGGCGATCGCTGACATTTTAACGGGTGAGGACAACAGAATGCTCCTTATAATCGGCCCCTGCTCAGCGGACAGAGACGACGCCGTGATAGATTACATAGAAAGGCTTGCAAGGATCAGGGAGGAAGTACAGGACAAGATCTTTATCGTTCCCCGCATCTATACCAACAAGCCGAGGACTACAGGAGAGGGATACAAGGGAATGCTCCATCAGCCCGATCCCAATCAGGCGCCGGACATGTTAAGGGGAGTTATCGCCATCAGGCAGCTCCACATAAGGGCGCTCAGGGAAACCGGCTTCTCGGCTGCTGATGAGATGCTTTATCCCGAAAACTACAGGTTCCTCTCGGACCTTCTCGGATATGTCGCGATAGGTGCCAGATCCGTTGAGAACCAGCAGCACAGGCTGGTGGCGAGCGGACTCAGCGTTCCGGCAGGCATGAAAAATCCGACCGGAGGAGACCTTTCTGTCATGATGAACGCGATCTCCGCTGCGCAGCACAGCCATACATTCCTCTTTACGGATTGGGAAGTAGAGAGCAGAGGCAACCCTCTGGCTCACGCCCTGCTCAGGGGATATGTGGACAAGGAAGGCCACAACCATCCCAATTACCACTACGAGGATCTTGAGAACCTGTGCAGGCTTTATGCCGAAAGGCCCCAGATCAAGAACCCTGCGGTTGTTGTGGACTGCAACCACTCCAACTCAGGCAAAAAATTCGACCAGCAGGTAAGGATAGCGGAGGAGATACTCCACATGTGCATGCTGTCGGATGATATCAATAAACTGTTCAAGGGACTTATGATAGAGTCATATATTGAAGACGGAAGCCAGGGACCTGATGGGTCAGTCTACGGAAAGTCGATAACCGACCCGTGCCTTGGCTGGGAAAAGACAAAAGACCTGATATACAGGCTCGCTGAACTCAGGTAAGCTGATCAGATCTTAAGTATGAACGAGACCGCAGGGCCATCTTTGTCGTATTCGGCACAGATGCTTCCCCTGTGGTTTTGTGCTATTACGGCGGCGACCGAGAGGCCTATGCCCTGGCCGGAGACCTTCTGCGAATGCGACTCATCGCTCCTGTAGAAGCGGTCGAACAGCTTGTCCGGCGCGGCAGCGGGGAGTTCGTCACAGGTATTCTTTGATATGAACTGTACTTTCTGGCCGCTCTTTGAAAGAGAGACATCTAACGAGCCGCCATCATTTGCGTACTTGCATGTGTTGTCGAACAAAAGGCCCAGCAGCTGCGTGAGCTGGCCGCGGTCTCCCTTAACAAAGATATCATCCCTGATGTCACTCGAGACCTTAAGACCCTTCTGCTCAAATGAGCTCGCGAATGTCTGGAGCTGCTCTTTAACAAGTTCTGAAAAGTTCAGGTTTTCAATGGCCATGGTGTCTGCGCTCTCATCCATGCGGGATAGCGTCAGCAGGTTCTTTGTCAGGTCGTTAAGCCTTGCGACCTGCGTCTTTATGTTGCGGCTCCATTTGTTCTCGCCGTTGAACAGCTCCATCGCTTCGGTATTGGATTGGATGACTGCGAGCGGAGTCTTAAGCTCATGTCCTGCATTTGTAACGAACTGCTTCTGCCTTTCCATGTTTTCAGCTACTGGACGGATCGCTTTCTTTGAAAGGAAGAATACGAAAGCGAACATGATAAGCCATGAGCCGACAGCTATTCCTAAAGATACCAGCGCGATGCGGATGACATTTTCGCGTTCGGCAGAGGTATCAAGAAAGATCAGGGTGTGGCCCTTGCTATCGGTATTTTCAATTATGTTGTACATGTATGTTCCGATCCGGCCTGAAGGTACGCCGCCTTCAAATACTTCGAGAGCTATGGCCGCGGCAGCTTCACCCGTAAGGGATGAGATCTGTGAGATGTCGGAATAAATGACCTTCCCTTCGCTGTTAAGCCTTACCATGAAGAACGATGAAGTAAGGAACACATCACGGTCAGTCTTCTGGAAAGAGACCCGGCCATCCATGAATCCGTGGACGAACTCATCTGTGGACTTTTCATCGTCATCAAAATCATCATCATCAAAGTCATCATCGTCATATTCGGGAGGAAGATGCTCAGGCCTGCCCAAAGGAGCATTTCCCCGGTCTCCTTTATACTCGGAAAGAAGATCCATGGTCGAGTTCAGTTTATTCTTAGCGGATGCGTAATTGTAGATATTGAGCGCAATGAATACGGCCAGCAGCAGAAGTGTGACTGCCAGCATCGCGACCTTTATGAATCTTTTCTGAAGAGTCTTTACCATTATTCTTCCATGTCCAGCTTATAGCCGATGTTGCGTTTTACCTTGATGGATACGTTCGCGCCTAGCTGGGCAAGTCTCTTTCTCAGATAAGAGATATAGACCCATACGATGCCGAGCTCCGACTCGCTGTCATAGCCCCAGATCTTGACCAGGATGTCTTCGGAAGAGAGGTACACATTTTTATTTGCCATCAGCAGTTCCATGAGCTGGTACTCCAGCTTGGGAAGGACTACTGTATTCTCTCCGACACCGAGTTCATAAGTGGCCGTGTTCAGGAAAATGTTTCCGTAAGCCAGAACATCAGGAGTGAAGTTTTCCCTGCGCCTTAGCATTGCGCGTATGCGCGCGAGCAGCTCTCCCATCGCGAAGGGCTTTGGCAGATAATCGTCAGCTCCAAGGTCAAGGCCCTCGATACGGTCTTCTATCTCGGTCTTGGCGGTGAGAAGGAGAACGGGAGTTTTGTCGCCTGAAGCGCGTAGCTTCTTAAGGACCTCCAGTCCGCTCATCTTAGGCATCATTATGTCAAGGATGATGCCGTCATAATCCCCGGCCTCGGCATAGTCGAGCGCCTCCTCGCCGTCATATACGGCGTCCACAGTATATTTGTGATATGTCAGTATGTCGACGACAGCCTCGGACATGCTCGGCTCGTCTTCCGCGTAGAGTAGTCTCATGTGTTTATACCTCTCGAACATTTTACCACATAATTATAAGAGGTAAGCCTTAAATATAACTTAATAATAATATTGTTTTTTTGTTGCACAATCCATATAAGGGATTGTATAATTATCAGTACAAAGACTACGGCAAAAGAGCGCATGGAATGGACGAGATCACCCTTTACGCATACGGAAAGATAAATCTTGCACTGGATGTGACCGGAAGACGCCCGGACGGGTATCATCTGGTCAGGATGATCATGCAGACAGTCGGGATCTACGACATAGTAACAGTCAGAAAAGCGCCGGACTCTCATGAACGGATATCCCTGACCTGCAGCAGGCCGGAAGTCCCGGCGGGGCCATCAAATCTGGCATGGAAGGCAGCAGCTGCCGTGATGGAACATGCAGGCCTTAAGGAGAATATCAGCATCCATATAGAAAAGAACATCCCCATGGCGGCGGGCATGGCAGGCGGGAGTACAGATGCCGCTGCCGTCATACGCGCAATGAACTCACTGTTCGGGCTTAAGCTGACACAGGAGAAAATGGATGCGATCGCCGTTAAGCTCGGAGCCGATGTTCCGTTCTGCCTGCGGAAAGGAACATATCTTGCAGAAGGCATAGGGGAAGTACTGACAAAGCTGCCGGATGCGCCGAAAGCATATGTGCTGATCGTAAATCCGCCGTTCGAAGTATCCACAGCAGCAGTTTACAGGGAGCTTGACGGGATAGAAGATCCCGTTCACCCCGATATAGACAGGCTCTTAAGCCTGCTTAAGGAGGATACCCTGGACGCCTTCGCGGCTGAGATGGGCAACATCCTCGAACTCGTCACGATAAAGGACAATCCTCTGATAGGAGAGATCAGGGATAAGATAATGAGCGCGGGAGCGCTCGGCAGCATGATGACAGGTTCCGGACCTACGGTATTCGGCCTGTTTGACGAACCCCAGTTGGCAAGAAAGGCGTGCATCGCATTTTCCGGCGAAGCGGAAAACGGCAGATGCATACTTACAGAATTCATAAGATAAAGGATAAAGACATGTTGGAGATCAAAGAACACAAGGATGACTACATCCCGCTCAGAGACATTGTATTCCAGAAGCTGCGTGAAGCGATCATAACCGGAAAAATGGGCCCGGGCGACAGGCTCATGGAGATAAAGCTTGCAAATGAAATGGGAGTGAGCCGTACGCCTGTCAGGGAGGCCATAAGAAAGCTTGAGACAGAAGGACTCGTTATAATGAACGCGAGAAAAGGCGCGGTCGTTGCTCCGATCAATGAAGGCGTCATGAAAGAGATCCTCGAGATCAGGAAGGCGCTTGAAAGCCTTGCGTGCCAGCTGGTTGCAGCCAAGGCTCATCCCGAAGACATACAGAGGCTCAGGGACATAAACGCCGCCATGCGCAAAGCGATAGATGAAGGCGACATAGAGACCATTACAGAGCGTGACGTTGAATTCCACGAGACTATCACAGCACTTGCCGCCAACAGCCATCTGACGAGCATGCTGGACCAGATCAAGGAACATCTGTACCGCTACAGGCTTGAGTTCATCAAGGAACTGAAGAACAAATATGTGCTGGCGGACGAACATGACAGGCTGGTGGATGCACTGGAGACAAAGAATGCCAAAACGGCGGGCCGTGAGATAGAGAAACACATCGAGCTTCAGGAAAGATACATCATCAATACACTTGAACAGGTGAGGCAAGTCTGATAAAATGCCTTAGTGCACATTTTTATGTTTGGAGGTAGTTAATAAAAATGCCTACATGGTTGATAATCGTTCTCGCAGTACTCGTGGCAATAGTGATTGTACTGCTGGTACTGTACCTTCTCGGAAAGAGAAATCAGAAAAAACAGGAAGCTCAGGATGAGGAGATCCGCAAACAGGCTCAGCCCATGAGCTTTTACATAATAGACATGAAGAGGCTCCACTTAAAGGATGCGGGAATGCCCAAGGCAATGTATGACGCAACACCGAAGCTTGCCCGTATCAGCAAGGTTCCCATCCTTAAAGTAAAGATCGGAAACCGTGTGACGAACCTCATGTGCGATCCGCAGGTATATAAGACACTTCTTCCCAAGCAGGAAGTAAAGGCAATGGTTGCCGGAATGTACGTTGTATCTGCCAAGAGAGTAAGGGGACCTGTAAATGAGCCCAAGAAGAACAAGAAGGGCGAACCCAAGGTCAGCATCCTTGACAGGCTGCGTTGATCACCGCAGTCCCGGCTGCAAAAGCCGGGACTTCTTTTTTTAAAACAATAGGAGTGGATATGAGAGAGATAAATGTTGAAAAGTTAACCGAAGAGATCAGCCGTATGTGTATTGCGATAAACCATGAGCTTTCACCAGACATGAAAGCTGCATATGACAGGGCGGAGAAAAATGAGACCAATCCCCTTGGCAAGCGCATACTCGGGCAGCTCCGGGAGAACATGCAGATAGCTTCTTCCCGCATGATCCCCATCTGCCAGGACACAGGCATGGCAGTCGTTTTCCTTGAGGTCGGCCAGGAGGTCCACTTTACAGGCGGTAGCGTAGAGGATGCTGTAAATGAAGGCGTGAGGAGAGGATATGTTGACGGATACCTCAGGAAGTCTGTTGTTTCGGACCCGCTCCTTCGTGTGAACAGCGGTGACAATACACCAGCCGTGGTCCACTACAGCATAGTCCCCGGCGACAAGGTTAAGATAACCCTCGCTCCCAAGGGATTCGGAAGCGAGAACATGAGCCGTGTCTGCATGCTCAAGCCTGCTGACGGAGAACAGGGCGTCATAGACGCGGTCGTCGCGGCGGTCAGGGACGCAGGCCCCAACGCATGCCCCCCGATGGTAGTAGGCGTCGGTGTCGGCGGCACATTTGAAAAGTGCGCCATCCTGGCAAAGAAAGCGCTTACCAGGACTGTTGGTGAGCACAGTCCGCTTCCTCACATCAGGAAAATGGAAGAGGAGATCCTTGAGAAAGCCAACAGCTTAGGGCTCGGACCCGGAGGCCTTGGCGGTGACAACACAGTCTTCGCTGTAAACATTGAGACATACGCGACCCACATAGCAGGCCTTCCCGTCGGCATCAACATATGCTGCCACGTCAACAGGCACATAAGCACAGAGATCTGAGGGGGAAAGCGCAATGAGAGAGATAAAAGTAAACACACCATTCACTGAAGAAGTGACCGCGGGCCTTGAGGCCGGCGACATGGTCTACATTACAGGCACCATTTACTCCGCAAGGGACGCAGCGCACAAGAGGCTGTATGAAGCAGCGCTGAAGGGCGAGGAACTTCCCCTCCCGATAAAGGACTGCGTTGTATACTACCTCGGACCGACGCCCGCAAGGGAAGGCAGGGTCATCGGAAGCGCTGGCCCCACAACCTCGTCCAGGATGGACAAATATACTCCTACGCTCCTTGACTTAGGTCTCAAGGGCATGATCGGCAAGGGCAGAAGGTCTGATGCCGTAAAGGAGTCAATAGTTAAGAATAAGGCAGTATACCTCGCCGCGGTCGGCGGAGCAGGCGCGCTGCTCTCAGACAGGATAAAAAGTTCTAAAGTGATAGCATATGACGACCTCGGAACAGAGGCCATCAGGGAAATGTACGTGGAAGACTTTCCCTGCATCGTGATCTGCGACACTGCTGGAAGGGACCTCTACAGCGAGGTCGCCGGAAAAGGCTGTTAATTAATGGAGCAGATCAAAAAAGCATTAAGTGCGGTAAAAGCATTCTTTAATAGTACAAAGCCATTTCCATTTCCGGTAAGGGCGGTTTATTTTCCGCTCAGCTTTATCCTTATTGAACTGGTGATACAGATAGCGGACTCAAAAGCTCCGTTTTCTTTCCTGTGCCTGCTCAGAAGTCTTCTTGCAGGCGGTGCGGCGGGCATGCTGATCCTGCTGATAGTCCATCTGATCCCTAAAAAAGGCGTATCACGCGGCATTGCGATGTTTGTCCTGTACTTTGCCGGGCTGTTGGCAATGATACAGGTCGGATCGAGATACCGCTTCGGCATATATTTCCAGATAGGATACATGGCTAAGATGGCGGGGCAGGCTGCCGGAAATTTCTTCGGAGACATCGTCTCCATCGTCCTTCATAATCTGCTCGCGCTCATCCTGCTGTTTTTGCCGGCAGTCCTGTTCACGCTTCTCAGGAAGCGCATTCTCCCGCAGGAACAATTAAGAAAGAAGCACGCGCGTGCCGTATGGAGAGGACATGCTCTTTTTTACTGCATGATCTTCATCCTCCTCTTTTTATTCAATCTGTTTTTCTGTCTTATCGGAGGAGACAGGCAGTATTATACATACAATTACACAGCCTCAAACGCCATACCGAGATTCGGTTTTGTAAACTCCATAAGGCTTGAGTCAGAGTATGCCGTTTTCGGAACGCCTAAAGAAAAGATATCCATTTCAGTTGAAGACCTGACTACCACACAGGCGGTGGAAGAGACTTTAGCGGAGACGGATGCGGCAACAGGCGGAGATCCTGAAACAGAGACAGCTGCCGTGGCCCGTGAGTACGGAAACAATGTGATGGACATCGATTTCGATACGCTGCTGGCAAATGACGGGGATGAGATGTATACCCTCATGGATACTTACTACAGTAACCAGAAGCCCACAAAGAAGAACGAATACACAGGGAAGTTCTCCGGAAAGAACCTGATCATGCTTACCGGAGAGGCATTCTGTTCGCTGGTGATAGATGAGGAGAGGACTCCGGCTCTTTACAGGCTTGCGAACAGCAGCTTTGTCTTTGACGAGTTTTATGTGCCGGATTACGACCAGAGCACGACAGGCGGAGAGTTCGCAAACATGAGCGGCATCATTCCGACATGGATAGACGGAATGCCGGCTTTCCTTGCTTCGGAATATGATTACATGCCTTTCGGCTTCGGCTACGTATTCAATGATCTGGGCTACAATGTCACGGCATGGCACAATAACGACTACAATTATTACTATAGGGATGAGACGCATCCCAACATGGGTTACGACAATTACAAGGGATTCGGAAACGGACTCGAACTGGACAGCGAACCGTATTTCCCTGCTTCCGACCTGGAGATGATGGAGGCAACAATCCCTGACATGATAGATGAATACCTTGCGACAGGAAAACCTTTCCACGCATATTACATGACAGTGTCAGGCCATGGCCGTTACGGATGGCATAATGCCATGTCCGAGAAGAACAGGGAGGTAACAGACGGACTCACAGGATATGAGACCATTGACGCGTACTATGCCTGCAACATGGAGCTGGAATACGCATTTGAATACATCCTTGAGGAGCTGGAAAAAGCGGGCATCCTTGAAGACACCGTGATCTCGCTTGTCGGAGACCATTATCCTTATTACATGACTGAGGAAGAGGACATGGACTACTATGCCATCGCCGCCGGTCTTGATGAGGATGATCTGGCCATGGAGCGCTATCACACCACATGGCTGCTGTGGAGCGGAGATACAGAAGATGAGCAGATCAACGTGGATATCCCGTGCTCATCAATAGATGTTGTGCCGACACTGCTGAACCTTTTCGGTGTCGAATATGACTCGAGGCTGTTCACCGGAAGGGATGTGCTCGCGCCTGATCCGCCTGTCGGAACAGTATCATCGGACATGCATCTGGTATTATTCATCCTGAGGGATGACTGGATATCAGCTGCCGGAAAATATGATGCCGAGTCAGGCGAGTTCTATCCTTTTGATGGCGTTGAACTGGAAAATGAAGAGGAATACGTTGAGAAGGTGAGCCAGATGGCTTCGCAGAGGATAACATTTGCAAAGTATCTGATCGAATATGATTATTTTGCGCATGCAATGCCATAATAAATAAAATCTGACGTTTCATGTTATAGGGGGTGTTAACATGGCGGGGAAAAAGAGAATGACCAAGGCGCAGAGGCGCCGCAGGCGGAAGATGCTTGTGATCGCCAAACTGTCGGCAGCTGGTCTGGTGCTGATCGGTGTGATCGTGTTGGTGATCGTGCTTATTTCAAGCTGCAGCAAAAAGAATGCCGGGAAAGCTAAGGAAGCGGAGTCGCAGTCAATAGCAGCAGAGCAGGAGTCTTCAAGCCTGGCGGAGGCACAGGCCGCCGCTCTGACTCATGAGACGACAGCTGCTCCTAAAAAGTATTCGGATGCGGAATATGCCGCGGCCAAAGTCAATGAGATGGGCTCTGTGCCTATCCTGATGTATCACCGCATCTACGACATGAAAAATTCCGAGACAGATTATATCGGCGGAAATGTGGATGCCGACGGATACAACAGGACTTCGGAGGCATTTGAGGCAGACCTTGAGCAGTATTATGAATGGGGCTACCGCTGCGTAAGGCTGGATGACTATCTGGATGGAAATGTAAATGTTGAATTCGGCTGCAGCCCGGTCATCATAACATTTGACGACGGTGACCGCGACGCTGTGATAAATGGGTTTGATGCGAACGGCGATCCCATCTTTACGGATGAGTGCGCTCTGTCCGTACTTGAAAGAGTTAAAGAGCGTCATCCTGACTTTAATGTCACAGCTACATTTTTTCTGAACGACAGCCTGTTCAGGAACGGCAGGGAAAAGGACGAACAGCTCATGCACTGGATGATCGATCATGGCTATGACATCGGAAACCATACGAAGGATCACCCGAACCTGTCAGAGCTTACAGGAGCTGAGATAGAAGAGCAGGTAGGCTTCGTCTACAACCTGCTCGATGAGATCATTCCGGGAGAGTATGTCAACATAGTCGCGCTGCCCTACGGCATTCCGGTAGACACCTCCGCAGACAGCAAATACGACATGCTGTTTGCGGGAACATATGAAGGAAAATCCTATACTACGAAGGCCACCCTGCTGTGTTCATGGACATTTGAGGATTCCATCTTCAGCGGAAATGTGGACAAAACATACATAAGACGTATCAGGGGATATGACAACGGCGGCGAGGACTGGGACATCGAGTATAACTTCAGCATCCTCAACAACGGATACAGATACATATCAGACGGAAACCCCGACACGGTGGTTGTCCCTGACACTGAGATCGAACCCGGCGCACCAGACGGCAGAGAAGTGATAATCTATAAAACAGAATGAAAAAAACGGATTGCTGTACCATACAGCAATCCGTTTTTTTGCAAACCTTACAGTTTTTTGCAGATAAGATCGGCGTACATCACGCATCCGTCGCCGAATGTCAGCTTGAGCAGGCCGCCCTTGCGGCCAAACTCATTCTCTCCGATGGGATAGAGCCGGAAGCTCATCTCATCCCCGTCTTCGTCTATGGCATTGGCGTGAAGCTCACCGTCCTTCAGAAAGACCTCATCGACGATGAAGTCAGCGTCCTCAATATGCTCATATTTGCCGCAGTAGCTCTCCCACCTCGACTTGTCCGGGTCCTTGACCGCAAGATCCTCAATGGAGACGACGGGCTCCGGCTCCTTGTCCCTTGCGACCGCTTCCATGCCATCCCAGTAGCTCATATACGCTCTGAAGTCCCTGTAGTCCCGGCAGCTGAGTATCACAAGAACCCTGTCCGCGTCAATGAAACGCTCAAACCAGGTAGCGACGCCAGGCATGCCGCCGCTGTGGCTGACGACAAGCCCGAGTTCCTCGTCGTGGCCTACGGCCCAGCCGAAACCGTAACCAAGCCCATCATCCGCATCGTAAACAGCATCCTCACCGTTGTTCAGCTTCCCTGGGGTGTACATGAGCTGCTGCTCTTCAAGAGTGAGCACTTTGCCCTCGCGCAGCGCCCTGTCCCATTTGAACATGTCAAATATGTTGGTGAACACATAATCGTCGCCGTTCAGACCGTCAAAGGCGACCACGTCGCCTTCCTCCGCGGAGTCGATGTCAGCCACGCATTTTCCATCATCATACACCGTCGCCTGAGCATAGTTTTCAAACGGAACGCCGTCTCTGCGGATATGGCAGCAGCGGGTAGAGCTCATGCCGGCGGGTTCGAAAATATTCTTTTGCAGGAACTCTTCATAGGGAATGCCGGAGAGCCGCTCCACCAGCAGCGCCAGCAGATTATAGCCGGTGTTGGAGTAACGCAGGCCCTCCCCCGGGGCGAAGTACGGTTCTGCCTTGGTTTCCCGGAGAAAACGCAAGATCTCGTCGTTGCCCGGCACCCGTTTTTCTTCCTTCCAGATCCTGATGAACCAGTCCGCGTCGTCAAAGTAATCGGGAATGCCGCTTGTGTGGGTCAGCAGATGCC
>SVDE01000237.1 GCA_015057955.1 Lachnospiraceae bacterium
TTATTGATAATTACCCTGAAGGATACGTTTTTTGCGTCCGCGCAATAGCAAGTGAAGAACAGGCACAAAATCTTGTTACAGCGCTTGATGGGCTTGGAAAGCATAATAAGAATCTGATTATATATATCGATGTTATGCCGGGAGAAACTCTTTGGGCATTCCTTCTTCAGGAATTACAATCCCGTGGAATGACAATACCAGTGTTAGTATCTATTCGAGATGAAGACTATAATGCAACGCCTGTCAACGGGAAGTCTATCAAGTATGGGGTAATTGAGTTGGCATTGGCTGAGGATGAAGCACATCAAATATTTGATTCTCTTACAGCGGATCAACCCAATCAAAGCCTTCGCTCATTTGATGAGGCATGGCACTCTTTTGGCGGCCATGGACCTTTAATCGAATTTATTTACCTTCTTACTAATGAACAGACATTAAAAGACAGAGTTGAAAAGCAGATTGATGCACTTATCCGAGAAAAGATTGCTGATGAGTGGATTGATGTTCTTAGAATAGTTGCCTATATGTAGCGAGATATGAAAAGGTATAAGAAATACATATTATTAATGTCATTAGTGATGACACTAATACTGCTTATTTTCTGTCTGCCGGTCTGTGCCTTTGCGGACACCTCGGAGCTCTCCGACGGGGATGAGGCGGGGATCTCGCTCTCTACCAAGGTCCCGCCGAGCGTGGTTTCCGGCGATGGCGCCGCTTACACCAAGGGCGGCGCCACCGGCCTGACCTTCACGACGGATGACGTTAAGGGGAACCTTTCGCGGGTGCTGGTGGACGGAAAGGTCGTCTCACCGGAAAACTACACCGTGTCCGGGGATCCGCTGGCAATCACCCTGCATCCGGATTTCCTGGATACCCTGTCTGCCGGGGAACATACCATTGAGATCGTCACGACAAACGGGAGTTCTTTTGCAGGATTTACAATATGCAACAGCCCCACAAATCCGAACAATGATTCAAAAGGAGACAATGCTGCAGACATAAACAGTACGACAGGCAGAGAGTCCTCTCCGCACACCGGAGATAAGAGCAGAATCGATATGTGGATTATGTTGATGGCAGTATCAGCCTCAGTACTGGTTCTGTTAATGAGAAAGAGAGCGCATCCCGAATGAGTTCTAGGATACATTCAATTATCACCGCAAGTCTTCTTTTGTAAGACTTGCGGTGTTTTCAATACAGGTTTAACAACCTGTGACATCAATTAACGAAGAAGATGGTACGCCTGAGCAATTCCGTCCGAGCAGCATTGCTGAACCTCTTGCATTGGTACGCATTGCGTGATAGTATGGATAACATGAGTGCACAGGAAGAATTGATAAAACTGAAAGAAGAATCCGGCCTTGGCTGGAAAAAGTTTTCGGACTATTATGGGATCCCTTATCGGACTGTTCAGGACTGGTACATGGGGAAACGCCGGATGCCGGAATATCTGATTCGACTGATGATATATAAGGCAGAGACAGAAAAACTCTTCAAAGAATATAAAAACAAAGGCGGTGATTCAGATTGAAGACAGCTGCTGAGATCAAGGACTTGCTGCTTAAGGGTGAAAAAATCGATCTGGAGTGCAAGGAGGCGGAAAAACAGGTTCCGCGCTCCATCTACGAAACATATTCTTCTTTTGCCAATACTGATGGCGGAACCATCCTGCTTGGAGTGCAAGAAGATAAGAGCGCGAAAGATCCGGAAAAGCGTTTTGCGGTCATTGGTGTTACTGATCAGGAAAAGCTCATCTCCGATTTCTGGAATACAATAAACGGAAGTAAAGTAAATGTAAACATCCTCATCGATGAAAATGTGTATCCGATGGAAATCGATGGCCTTCCGATTGTAGTGATAGAAGTGCCGAGGGCTGACTATATGATGCGCCCGGTTCATACGGGAGAAAACCCTTTCAAGGGATCCTTCAAGAGAAACCATGAGGGCGATTATCACTGCTCTGAGGCGGAAGTGCGTGCCATGATCAGGGACCAGAACGAAAGCGGAAACGACAGCCTTCTGCTGGATTATTACACGATGGATGATATTGATCTGGAAACACTGCATCGTTATCGCAACAGGTTCCGTATTGTGAACGAGGACAATGTCTGGAATGCGCTGCCGGACAAGGAATTTCTGGAAGCGCTTGGCGGGTATCGGTATGATCGGCGTAAGAAAACGGAAGGTCTTACGATGGCAGGACTCCTGATGTTCGGCAAAGGCCTTCCGATCCGGGATGTGTTCGACATGATCAATATGGATTATCGTGAGGAGACGGATGTTTCTTTTGATGTACGCTGGAATGACCGCATCACCTATGACGGAACATGGGAAAACAATCTCTTTAATTTTATCCAGAAGGTTATGCCGAAGCTGACGGCTGACCTTCCGAAACCTTTCCGCATGGAAGGGATTCTTCGGGAGGATGACACACCCCTGCATAAAGCCTGTCGGGAAGCGATGATCAATATGATCATTCATGCCGATTTTCAGGGTGAAGGTACACTGAAGGTGATCAAACGAGCAGACCGCCTTGAATTTACCAACCCTGGCATTTTGAAACTTCCGAAAGAACTGATTTATAAAGGAGGCAATTCCAAAGCAAGAAATCCGCGCATGCAGACCATGCTGCGAATGATCGGATATGGCGATACGGCCGGTTCCGGTTTTCCGACGATTCTGGCTGCCTGGGCGGAGAAAAACTGGCCGGAACCGGAACTTGAGGAAGATACGATCCTAAATCAGGTGACATTGACTCTTAAGATGATTTCTAATGATACAGATAAGAGTCAGAAGACCCCTCAGAGTGCCAATGGCACTCTAGATGGCACTCTGAGTCACTCTGAGAATCAGTTGGCCAAATTAAGGGAGCTGGTCATCCGGGATCCGAAAATCACTAGGAAGCAGATGGCTTCAGCTTTGGGAATAAGTGCACGATCTGTACAAAGGCTTTTAAACACGACAGAAGAAATACACTTTACCGGAGGCGGCAGAAATGGCCATTGGGAGATCATACAAAAGAATTAATGCTTTCGGATGTGGGACATCTTAGAACGCTTTTAAAGCACAGAGATTAATGGTTGCTGGCAACAAATTGGCAACAGAAGATCAGAAAGGGAAGAGACACAGTATAACTGAGAGAAAAA
>SVDE01000238.1 GCA_015057955.1 Lachnospiraceae bacterium
GTTGCAGCCATGCCGAGGTTTGAAGGGAATGTGGTAACATCCCTCTGCGCGGTATCGCTGTGGGCATCCTTGAATGCTCTGGGGTTTGTGCTTATCATAACAGGTATACCGAAAGCGTCGCTCTCGGCAAGTGCCTGCACATTATTATTGAACCTGGCCGCATATTCCGGACCGTCAATGGCACCGACGAGCCAGGACCTCATTTTCTCCTTTAAAACCTGTTCTTTATATCTGTCAGTAAGTTCTGCAGGATCGGCATCTCCGACATCCTCCAGGCTTTTTCCTGAAAGAGCAAATTTGGCCTTCAGGAACGGATTGCTGTTAAGCGTTTCCTCTGTCATGCGCATGATCGTGAACATGCCGTCATGAAGGGAAAGGCCCAGCTTGCTGTCCAGATCCATTCTGGAAACAAGGTCTTTTGCGCGTACACCGGGAGTCAATCTCCAATCCTTGTACGGTTCCATTACACCTGACTTATCCAGATCCTTAAATGCGAAACCGTCCTGCTCGATCACTCCGCCTTCTGGAGATACACCAAGCGTTTTCCCGCCATCATTTATAATGAGACGGAATCCTCCCTTTTCCTCTTCACACCATTTCTTTTCAGCCATCTTTTCCCCCTTTATGTTGCGGAACCTGCGTACTGCGTATTGTACAGCTCCGCGTATTTTCCGCCTGCATTCAGAAGATCTTCGTGTGTTCCCATCTCGACTATCTCGCCGTGATCCATGACGACGATCAGGTCAGAGTCGATGATGGTTGAGAGACGGTGAGCGATGACAATGCTCGTCCTGTCCTCCATGATCTTCTGCATAGCGTTTTGAACAGCCTTTTCAGTACGGGTATCAACATTTGATGTTGCCTCGTCCAGGATCAGGATCTTTGCGTCCGCGACAAATGCCCTTGCAATGGCAAGGAGCTGTCTCTGGCCATGGCTTATGTTAGCTCCTGAGCCAACCATAACTGTATCCCAGCCTTCGGGAAGCGCTTCAATAAATCCTTCCGCATGGCTCATACGTGCGGCAAGGCGGATGTCGTCTTCGGTCGCGTCGGCATTTCCGTATTTCAGATTGTTCCTGACAGTGTCAGTGAACAGCATTGTATCCTGGAGGACTATTGCAACATTTTTCCGAAGGTCAGACCTGGATACATCTGCCAGATCCTGTCCGTTTATGTAAATGTGCCCGCTGTCAATATCGTAGAACCTCATCAGCAGGTTGACTACCGTTGTCTTGCCGGAACCTGTCGCTCCGACCAGCGCGACTTTCTTTCCGCTCGGTACTGAGAGAGTGAAGTCGTTCAGGACCTGCTTGCCCTGTACATATGAGAAGTCGACGTCTTCAAATCTGACTTCCATCTCTTCGGCATCCACGAGATTTTCACCGCTCATGTCCTCATTTTCCTCATCAAGGATATTGAACACACGCTCGGCTCCGGCTATGGCAGTCTGCAGCTGGTTGAATATCTGTGCCAGATGGTTCATAGGCATTCCAAACTGCTTTGAATATACTATAAATGCGGAAATCACGCCAACGGAAATGATGCCGTTCAATGCAAACATTCCTCCGAACGCGGCCACGACTATGAACCCGAGATTGCCTATGGAGTTCATCATCGGTCCGAATACTCCGGCTATGCTGTTTATCCTTATGCTCGCCTTTGTCAGCTCATCACTCGTAGTGTTGAACTCGTCATCAGATGCTTTCTGGTGATTGTACGCAACAACGGTATGGTAGCCGGTTATTATCTCTTCCGCTTTTCCGTTCAGTTCGCCAAGCAGTGCCTGCCTTCTTCTGGAATACATCCTGATCTTTCCCGAAAGGGCTCTGGTCACGATGATGGTGATCAGCACAGTTACAAAGCTCAGTAGCGTGAGCTGCCAGCACAGAACCAGCATCATGGCCAGTGTGCCTATGATGGTCAGCACACCGGAAAACAGGGACGGGAGTGACTGTGAGATAGTGGTCGAGACATTTTCTATGTCATTGGTCATCCTGCTCATCACATCGCCGTGTGAATGCTGGTCAAGATATTTTACCGGAAGATCAAGAAGCTTTTCGAAGAGCTCTCTTCTCATTTTCCTGACCACGTTCTGACTGAGCTTTGCACTCAGGTAATCCTGGAAGAACCTGCTCGCGCTGAAGAACAGGTAAGTTATGAACATGAGCACTAGAGTCCTGTACAGCTCGCCCTTCATTGATCCCGCGATCATGTCGATCGCATTGCTCTGAAGCTTAGGTGCGATTATGCCGCATAGAGTTCCGAACACAACCACCAGAAACAGCACAAGCATCAGCAGCTTGCTGCTCAGGAAGTATTTAAAGATCCTTTTCAGGGTCGGCCCGAATTTGTCAGCCTTTTCAGCTTCGGCAAACATGCCGCCCGGGCCTCCCGGACCTCTCCGGCGGAAGTCAACATCAGATACTTTTCCTTTTTTCTCAGCCATTTGCTCTTCCACCTCCCATCTGTGAATTGTAGATGTTCTGGTAGATCTCGCAGGTTTCAAGGAGCTCTTCGTGGCTTGCGCATGCATAAATCTTTCCGTCTTCGATTATCGCGATCCTGTCAGCATTCATTACTGAAGCTATCCTCTGGGCAACGATTATCTTGGTGCTGTCGGGATGCGACCCTTCAAGCGCGCGGTAGAATGCGGCCTCTGTCTTGAGGTCAAGCGCGCTGGTTGAATCATCGAATATGTATATTTCCGCGTCTTTCAGTACGGTCCTTGCTATGGACATCCTCTGCCGCTGTCCGCCTGAAAGGCTCATGCCTCTTTCAGCAACGATCGAATCGTACTGTTCAGGCATTTCCCTTATGAACTCATCCGCCTGTGCAGTCTTTGCGGCCTCTACTATCTCCTCCTGCGTGGCATCCTGCTTTCCCCATCTTATGTTATCGGAAACACTTATGCCGAAAAGCTCGGCTTTCTGAAGCGCCGAAGCCACCTTATCCCGCAGGGTTTCCTGTTTGTATTCACGCACATCAACTCCGTCAACAAGTATCTGCCCTCCGGTGACATCGTAGAATCTCGGGATCAGATTGACCAGAGTAGACTTGCCGCATCCGGTTGCCCCCATGATGGCAAATTTTTCACCGGGATTTATTGTAAGGTTAACACCTTTGAGAACAG
>SVDE01000239.1 GCA_015057955.1 Lachnospiraceae bacterium
CTTCGAGGCAGGCTGCTATCCTGAGCATCTCATCCCTGTCATTTCCGCCGAATGCTATGACATCAGCTACAGTCGGCGTCGCGTTGGTGAGGGTCCCGGTCTTGTCGAAGACTATGGTATCCGCCTGCGAAACTATCTCGAGGAATTTGCCGCCCTTGACTGTGATCCTGTGCCTTCCGCTTTCTCTCATAGCCGAGAGGACCGCGAGAGGCATCGACAGCTTGAGAGCGCACGAATAATCCACCATCAGGAACGCCATGGCTGTCTGCACGTCGCGTGTAAGCGCATATGCTGCCAGCGTTCCCGCAAGGCTGTACGGCACCAGTCTGTCCGCGAGGCTCGCAGCCTTTGATTCGGTCTCTGACTTGAGCCGCTCGGACTCCTCGATCATATTCACGATACGGTCGTATCTGCCGCTTCCGGCCTCTTTATCTACTGTGTAGACACACTCGCCTTCTTCCATGACGGTCCCGCCGTACACATAGCTGCCCGCGGCTTTTTTGACAGGCATCGATTCTCCTGTCATGGTCTGCTGATTCACCATTGCGGTCCCGGAGATGACCTTGCCGTCAAGCGGGATCATGTTGCCCATCCTGACCACGACCTGCTCACCTGCCTGTATATCGCTTACAGATACCAGTGATTCCGCGCCGTCACGCACTACCCATGCCTTATCGACATTGAGCGACATGAGTCCCGCCAGATCCTCGATGGATTTTTTGCGCGCCCACTCCTCGAGCAGATCGCCTATGCCGAGAAGGAACATGATCGATGACGATGTGTCATGATCGCCTCTCGCAAGCGACACTGTTATGGCTGACGCGTCAAGGACCGCGACGCTAAGTTCGCCCCTTGCCAGGGCTTTGATCCCGTCAGCAAAATATCCGGCAGCCTTGTATACGCACCAGGCTACCCTTAGGGTGTGCGGAAGCAGAAACCTGCGTCCGTATCTGGCTATTATACGGTTCACAAGGCGTTCTTCAAACTCCCTGTCGGACGCTCTGCTCGTGTGCTCGGGAACAAGCGCCTGCGCTCTTTCGTCGCCGAACGCAAATAAAGCCAGCGCTTCTGTAACGTCCTCTCTGCTGCACCCATAGTTGATGACCGCGTCGCAGGTGCGGTCGTAAACTTTGACATTTGTTACTCCGGGTACGGCTTTCATGTAATATTCCAGGATGTCTGCTTCAGCCAGGCTCATCCTGTCGATGTCAGCATGTACACGGATCCTTCCGCGCGATTCCGCTCGGACTATAAATCTCATAAGCTCCTCCGCTGTCTATTTTGCTGCTTTTTTCGATGTCTTCTTTGCGGGTTTTGCCGCAGCGCTCTTATCTTCGATCACTTCGACATCGACTTTCGGAGTGTTTGCCTTTTTTTCATTGAGCTCTTTGGCTTCAGCATATATATCCTCGCAGCCTTCTCTGACAGCTGTGACACCGTCCATTACTCCGTCTCTGCAGCGGAGACCGAACGCAGTCGCCTCAACATAAGCCTTATGCGCTGTCTTGCTTGCCAGGATCTCGATCCCTTTTGTAGCGAAAAGCATGCCTCCTGCAAAAATGCCTGCGTGGCTCCATTTAAAAATACTCATTATCTCCTCCTTCGGTTGCAATTAAAAAAAGTACTAACATGTATATGTTAGTACCTACTAATTAAGTTGTCAAAGACTAACTGCCGATTGCCGCCCTATTGTTTTTTGATGTTTGATTTCCTGCCGAAGCTCTCCGCTCACACGCAAGAGACGCAGCGGCAGGATCATGACCGGATTCACTTCTTAAGGAGGTCCATCACCGCATCGCCGTGATGCACTTCATCATTCATGACTTCTTCTACTTCCGGGAAGTCCCTTACGACATCTTTATACTTGTCTGCCGCTTCGTACTCGCCTTTAGCGATGACCGGATATGTCTTCTCTTTTCCGAGCATCTTATACATGGCCGGAACGACTATGGATTTTGCCGGATTGGCCTTCACAGACTTGCCGGTATATGCAAGGAATACGCTCTCATGCCTTGCTTCATCATCTGCCAGTCTGAGGAATGCTTTTCTGTCAGCTTCATCGCTGACCTTGTCCGCCAGCTTTCTGTACATCAGCACGGCGTCGGCCTCGCCCTGCTGCGCCTTGAGCAGCGTTTTGAACTGAGACGGAGTTATGCCGCCGCCTTCTTTCTTTTCTGTTATGCCGGTCTCTTCAAGTATTAGATCCGCCAGCCGGGTCTTTGGCACCACATAGCTGGTGTGATCATCACCTTCCATGATCCTCAGTCCGGCGCCCGGAACAGACTCTGCTATGAACCTTGTGTCACTCTCAGGGACAAGGTCTTTGCTGCCGGCGATTACCACTGTCGGAGTTTTGATCGTGCCCAGCTTCTCAGCCGTCAGATCCGGTTCTCTCAGCATCATCTGCATCTTAGGATCCCGGGTAACGGCACATACTGCTTTCAGTCCCAGCCTGAGCCACTGCGGAACAACATCCGGCCTCGAATTAGCGCTTCCGGCAAGCAGCAGGCCTATCCTGTCGGTCTTCATTGCAGTAAGCAGTCCGATGATAGCCCCGTCGCTGTGTCCGAAGAACACAACGTCCCTGAGATCCAGTTTCTCGAGGAATTCGACCATGTCATCCGCCATGTCAGTATAATGCAGTTCATCGACCTTAGAGCTTAATCCGTGAGCGCGCGAGTCCACGGCATACACTGTGAAGTGCCTCCTGAGAAGCCATATGGAATTTTTGAATTCGTTGTGATCTACACTGTTTCCATGTACCAGTACGAGCGGTCTGCCGACGCCGCCCTTCTCATAGTACAGATCTACACCATTTACATTGATCCTCATGTTTTGTCCCCCCTTCTTTGCAGGATACGATCAGCCTGCTTATTACCTTTGTATTCCCTTACAGCTGTATTATCGCACAATACTATAAGGCTATCCACTCAAAAAATGTCCCCCGGCTGCAGCAGCGGGGGACATCCGGCTCCCGTCACTTTGATCTGATCTCGTATATAGACTGATATTTGATTGGGCTCCGGTCTCCGTACTCCTGTCTCCGGCTCCCGTCACTTTGATCTGATTATCGCCTTCACTACCTCTCTGTATGCGGCAAAGAGGACTCCGGCTCCCGTCTTAATCT
>SVDE01000240.1 GCA_015057955.1 Lachnospiraceae bacterium
AAGCACCAGGATCAGGGCAGTCATTCTTTTTTTCTTAGACTGGGAAGCAGCCTTCGCAGCTTTCTTTTCCTCGCGGGACATCTCCTGTTTATGGGCGTCCATGTAAGCCTTATGGCTGCGGTTCACGCCGCCGATATACAGTCCTCCCAGGAATGTTGAAACGGTCGTGAGCAGGAGAAAAATGAACGTCGCCGGGCTGGAAAGCAGATAAAAGGCGTAGCTGACGGCCAGCAGCCAGATCCACCGGAAGCCCGACGGTATAATGTAGTAAACGCCTACGGTTACCGCGGCAAATATTAAGAAGTACAATGATGTAAATGCCATTTGCCGGTAACCTCGTCAATTACTTATTCCTGTGCGCTTTCGATCAGCGCGATCATCGCGTCGACGGAATTAAAGTTCTCCGGAATGAGATCATCAACAGAGATCTCAACATCGAAGGTCTCGTTGAATTCGCCAACGATTGCCACGATATCCAGAGACGCTAAAATGCTGTCGTCGATCAGATTCGTTTCATTCTCGAAATCGACGTCCTTTCTGATCTCTGTCAGTATTGCCATTACTTCTTCTCTCATAGTGTCACCTTGTTCATTCTGAAGATAAAACTGCGTTTCACACTCTTCGTGTGCTTGACCTTGACGATTTTGATCACCGTCTTGTATTTCGGTTTCTTGCCGTCCTTGTTCTTCTTGGCAAGCAGCCGCTCTTTCTTCGTGAGTTTGACCTTTTTCTCCACAGGCTCCGCTGTGTACCAGACCTTCGTTACCGGTTTGTACAGTGTCATGTACATATACTTCTTCGTATGGAAGATGTTCTCCGTTTCATATCCCTTGCGCAGGTTGATCTTGCCGAGGAAATTACCATCCATGTCATAGGCGACAATGAAACCCCTGCGGCTCTTTTTTCTCGGGTATACTGCGATATACAGTTTGTCGCCGATATTGTCCGCGCCCTGGTAGTAGATCTGGGCGCCGTTGATTTTCTTGTCTACGGTTATGTATTCGATTGGCTTGAACTTCTTGTTAAGCACCAGGAAATTGTGGTTGCCGCTGATAACGCCAATATAGTTCCCGGCATACTTTCCGCCCCTCATATAGGTGACGCTGGCGAAGCCTTTGATTGCGGACAGCTGCTTCTTCGTCGCTCCCTTCAGCGTGCTCGGGATCTTGATGCCCTTGTACCCCATTGATTTAAGCGTCCTGGTATTGACAAAGGTCACTCTCTTTCTCTTCACATCGTTGTGGGTAACCACCAGTCTCTTGTGCACAGGATCATAAGTCACATCGTTCGCATGATTGAGCTTGAGGTCCTTGGATACTTTGACGACTTTCATGTCCCTGAGCCTCGTTTTGACGATCTTCACGTAGGTTTTGCTCCCTTTTTTGCAGAGGCAATTGTAGCTGTACGTCCCGTCCGTTCCTCCGCCCTGGTTGGCCCGGTATTTGGATTCGCTGATGCCGGATGCTCGTTTGATTTCAAATGGCGCGGTGACCTTTCTGTACTTGTATACTGCCTTTTCGTTATCTCCTTTTTTGACGATCTTGAAGTATCTCTCTTTATATTTTCTCGGAATCGTCTTTGGCTTGCCGGTCTTTGTCCTGACCTTGGCGGTTCTGCTCAGCACAGACGTGGGCCGTGTCTGCTTGATCACGATTCTACCCTTCGCTGAAGTATAGTCTTTTCCTGCCTTTGCGCTGAAATAGAATTTCGCCTCACCGGTTCCGTTCACTCTGACCGCGACCTCTGTCACCTGCACATCATCAGGTCCTATGACAGGCTCGTCCTGTCCGGGATCCGGATCATCGCCGGGTTCATCGCCCGGTTCGTCTCCGCCTCCCGACTCTTCAACACCTGCAGGTTCACCGTTTCCGGTCTCGCCCTCAAGAATAGGCTCCGCTTCAAACATCTCCACACCTGCCTCTTCCATGGTGTCACTCATCAGCTTGATCTTCCCGGGTTGGTTGACCGTACATCCGACAAATGAAGTATCCAGGAATGAGCCGCCCTTATTTGACGCGACCTTCTGTTTGGAATAGGTCAGCGGGCATTCCGCAGGATTGGAAATCATGATCCTGATTTTTTTGCTGTTTCTGATTTGGGAAACACTTGTCTTTAATGTATATGTCCCGTTTGCATCCGGTTTGAGCAGAACACGCTTCGTCGAAGTCAGCGCCACGACGACCCTGATAGTCTGGCTGGACTTTTTTGTTGCCATCAGCTGTACCGAAGAATCTTCTGGTTCTGTTTCTTCCTGCACTTCCTCCGGTTCTTCTGCTTCCTCCTCTGTTTCCGGCTCGGTACTTTCTTCCGTGTCGGATACTTCTTGATCCGGCGCTGCTTCGGGCTCAAGGATCTCCTCACCGTCGCCGGCCGGTTCTTCCTGCAGTCCTTCATCCGGAACTGAATATTCCGTGTTTACATCCTCTTCCGCACCGCCTGTGTCTTCGGCAGCAAAAGCAGGCCCCACATAAAAGCTGGAGGCCAGCATGGCGAAGGATATTATAAGCGCAATTAATTTCCTATATGCACTTTTATCTGTCAGAGTACATCTTCTCATAGTAATCCCTGTACTCTCCTGAAATAATATTCTCCCACCACGGCTTGTTGTTCAGGTACCAGTCGACGGTCTTCCTGATTCCATCTTCGAATTTTGTTTCCGGAAGCCATCCAAGCTCTGCGTGGATCTTGGCCGGATCGATGGCATACCGCAGATCGTGACCCTTCCGGTCCGTGACGAACCGGATGAGGCTTTCCGGCTTTCCGAGCTTCTCCAGAATGATCTTCACGACCTGGAGATTGCTCTTCTCATTGTGGCCGCCGATGTTATACACCTCGCCCACTTTGCCGTCATGCAAAATCATATCAATAGCTCTGCAGTGGTCCTCTACATAGAGCCAGTCTCTCACATTCTCTCCCGTTCCGTATACCGGAAGTTCCTTGTCCGCCAACGCGTTTGCGATCATGAGCGGGATCAGTTTCTCCGGGAACTGATACGGTCCGTAATTGTTGGAGCATCTGCTGATGGTCACCGGAAGTCCGTATGTCCTGTGGTACGCCATCGCCAGCAGATCCGCCGATGCCTTGGACGC
>SVDE01000076.1 GCA_015057955.1 Lachnospiraceae bacterium
GGGGGGCTAAGATCCTTGAAGGTAAGATCGATGAACTCATAGAAAAAAACGGGCTTACAGGCAAAATTAAGATATGGCTGTCAGGATTCTCAAGGGCTGCGGCAGTTGCAAACCTCACTGCCGCGGATTGCTATGAATCCGGGCGCTTTGACGGCGTCTATGCAACTCAGTTCGGAGTTCCGCGGACTTCAAAAGCAGCCTATTTTATACCGGGAATATTCAATATATGCGGAAAATATGATCCGGTTCCGCAGATTCCCATAGAAAGCTGGGGGTATGAGCGCTACGGAATGGACCTTTATACGCCTGCAGAGGAAACAGACATTAAATATCTGGAGTACATGTTCCAGGCAGATGATGTAGTGCGGGAAATGAGTGACCGGGGAATGTGGAATAACCCTGAGATCAACCATCAGCTGCACATGATAATCGAATTCCTGGCGGAAATGTTTCCTACCAGCGAGGAATATGTAAACGAATTCCAGGACACACTCATGACAGTGTGGACACAGGCCAATCCGGAACGCTTATTTATCATTCTGGATCAGGCAATGTCCCAGATGGAAAAACTTGATGCGCGTGATGCATACAGCAGCGAAGTGTTTATTGATTATCTGTCATACATCTCTTCACTTCATCTCAAAGAAGAGCAGAGCCTGAGCTTAGGCACGAGATGGAATCCTGATGCCGGCACAGTTGATAATCTGATGCTTGAACACATGCCGTATACATATATAGCGTGGCTGTTTTCAGGACTCAGCTCGAATGAACTCTTTGGCGGCGCGGAACAGACCAGAAGAGTTGTGATCCAGGCGGACGCAGACATAGAAGTATACTGGAATGGCAGGGTACTTGCCGGAATGCGAAGAAACGGTGAGTTTTACAATGATCTGTCAGATATAGATGAGAAAAAGCTGGAAGAGATCCAAAAAATGGATGAAGAGGAGCTCCTGGAATACCTCTTAAGCAATATATACATCAACAAGAATGGCAATAATACTGTTATCTATCTGCCGATGAATGCGGATGTGACCGTATTGATCAGGACGTATGACCTTCAGAACATAGCATATTTTGATGTCACTTTTGATCCGGGCAGGACTTTTGGCACCATGAGCAAACTGAGCGTGTTCCTGGCCAGCAAAGGGGTCTATTCCCTTGATTTTGTTTATGATGCGCCACTGACGGACATCAAAACCCTGAGCGGCCATGCGACCAATGTCCAGCATGTCGATCTTCCGTATTCGACAACACTTATGATGGTCCAGGAAGCAGTAACGACAGACCACATTTCCATAAAGACGCTGCTCAGGATAATAATAATAGCATTGGTATTTGCCCTGATCGTGGCTGTCATCTGCGCCATTTTAGCGATTAATCACCACAGAGGAAAGAAGAAAGGCAAAAAAGACATTTATTCGTCCCTTTTTACAATTGTACCGTGCCTTGTGCTGATCACTGAGTTTTCTCTGCTGACCCAGTTCTTTACGGTGAACATGTTTGCGATAGGTGTGACAAGAGCTTTATTTGCAGGACTGACTATGTTCATGATGCTGGTCATGGCACTGCATGGCCTGATAAGACACCGGAATTCATGGAACATGGCTGTTTCAGCATTAATGCTCGTGCTCATACCTGTAAATGTCTTCGCTTATCAGAGGAGTTCAATCGTATCTTCCTCATTAAGGCATTTCCTGATCTACTACCTTTTCGTCATATTCTTTACGATGCTGGCGGTCAGCACATTCTTTGTGCCAAAGGTGACTAAACCTGTGATCAGAAAGGTGCTCTCATGCATATCATGCGGAATGGCCATCAGCTCTGCGGTTTTCAGCGAGCTGGCATTCTGCCTTGCGGGAGATGATCCGTCACTCAGGACCATCTGCAGGACAACAGCGGCGGTATTCATAATAATATTTGCCTTTTTGAGAAAAAGAGCCAAGGAATGGGGATTCATCTGGATATTTGCAGCAGTTATCCTTGGAGAACTTGCAGATGTGTTCATAGGATATAGTTTTATAACCGGTGTAGTCCTTTTTGCCGCATGTCACATCTGCCTGGTGATCGCATTCCAGAGAAGAAAGAAACTAAGGCGGATACAGTGGATCATTTGGGCAGCCGTAAGCTCCGGGGCGATAGTGGCTGTACTGTTATTCAGCGGAAAAGCAGGCACGTTTACATACGGAGCTGCTGCATATGCTCCGATACTTGTGCTGATGCTTGTTTCCTCATTTAATGTTGACAGGATGATCAATATTGCAGCAGGGATGTTCTTCATATCAGATCTTATGCTGGCATTATACCAAACGAAGCATCTGCACATTTCGATACACATAATCTACATGGCATTGTTCTACGCCGCAATGCTGTTGTTTGCCGGATTGAGGACAAAACTGACAGAAGAAAAGTCTGTCAGCGTGGGAGGAACAAACGATGAATGAAGTGTTGATAATCGGAGGAGGAGCAGCGGGCCTTTCGGCCGCCGCGCATGCAGCAGAACTCGGTCTTAAAGCTATTGTTTTTGAAGCAAATTCTGTGACAGGCGGAAACGGAATGTTTGCGGAAGTCATGTTCGGAGTCGGATCGCGCGAACAGGAAAAGCGGGGTATCAGATGCGACCTGGACGGTTATTTCCGCCTCGCGATGGAACACTCCCATTGGAAAAATAACGCCAGACTTGTACGGAAACTGCTCGAAGGATCCGGAGCCAGCATTGACTGGCTGTGTGATCATGGGCTGAAGATAGCGGGATTCCAGGACTGTGAAGTCCCGAGCCTCGGAACAGGAACACATTTCACCGAAAATGTGCATACCGGCAGGGATTCAATGAACATCCTCCGGGATTTTTGTGAAAAGAACAGCAACATCACGATTTATACAAATGCAAGGGTCTTTTCCATCATCATTAAAGATGAAAGAGTTATCGGGCTTACGGCACTGATAAATAAGAAACCTCAGAGTTTCCGCGGAGACGCCGTGCTCATAGCCTGCGGCGAATTCGGCGGAAATGCCGAGCTCATGTCACGTATCATTCCTGGAGTGGATCCGTCTTATTTCGGACACAAGAGGGGCATAAGAATGAACGGCGACGGTATACTGCTTGCAGAATCCGCAGGGGGAGAGATCGTCTCTGACGGATGCCTTGAAAACGGTGGACCGTCATTTGAAGGTTCTCCTGCCCTTAAGAATTTTGCTGTAAAACAATATGCCATATGGCTGAATAGATCCGGCAGACGTTTTGCTGATGAATCCATACGTGATAATTTCGCCTATGGCTGCAATGCCGTTTATGCTCAGCCCGGTCATATCTGCTACGTGCTTCTGGATGACAAAATGGTTAAGAAAGCCATGGGAGAACCTGCAGAATTTTTTGCAGGCCCGGCTGCGGCAAACCAGAATATGTCAGATATTCAGGGGATCATTGCCAAAGAAACTGATGCGGACATGGCATGCCAAAGCGCTGACCTTGCCGGTATCGCCAAGTGGATCGGTGTTCCTGATGAGACGCTGCAAAATGAGATTGACGAGTATAATAAGTTCTGCATGCAGGGCAGGGACGATGTATTCCTTAAAACTCCTGAAATGCTGGTCCCTATCGGAGATGGTCCGTACCTCTGCCTCAAATGCGGTGTCAACTTTGTGCTTACGCATGGAGGAGTGAGAATAGATGAAAAAATGAGGTGCATCCGCGCTGACGGCTCAGCCATACCCGGTCTGTACGCCGCAGGTGCCAATATAAGCGGCGTTGACTCTCATGGCTATCAGGTTTCATTGGGCGGGCATTCCTTTGGATTTTCCCTTACAGGCGGTCGCTTGGCAGCAGAGAGCATGCTTGAATATGTAGAAGGAAAAGTATCCGTATGATCAGGATCTTATTTGTCTGCCACGGCAACATATGCAGATCGCCGATGGCGGAGTTTGTTATGAAAAAGCTTATACTTGATGCAGGATACAGCCTTGCTTCATCACCTGACGAATACAGGGATTTCTATGTTGAGTCCGCTGCGACAAGTACTGAAGAACTGGGTAATCCTGTATATCCGCCTGCCAGAAAGAAGCTTTCAGAGCACGGCATAGATTGTCAGGGCAAGAGAGCCCGAAGGATGAACACCGGCGACTACGAAAAGTTCGATCTGCTCATCGGCATGGACTATGCCAATATAAGGAACATGACAAGGATCACAGGCGGTGATCCTGAAGGAAAGATACACATGCTGATGGAATATGCAGGGAAGAGCAGTGAAGTCGCCGATCCATGGTATACTCGTGATTTTGAAGCGACCTGGATAGATGTAAACGAAGGCTGCGCAGCTTTGTTAAAGAAACTGGAGAAAGAAAAATAATGCCTGACATAGTCATGCACGCGGTAATGGGAAATAAGGTGCGCAAAAGGCTTGGCCTGGATCTGAATGACGAACTTTTCCGGTTCGGACTTTTAGGTCCGGACCCGTTTTTGTATTGCTGGCCAAAGTATAACCATTATTCCTCCATAATGCACAGGCAGCGTTCGGGTGATTTCCTTTTTGAACTTGCCGGGAGGAGCAGGAGTAAAGATACATTTTCATATCTGTGCGGCTTTTTATGCCATTATGCTCTTGACAGCAGAACGCATCCCTACATTATTTCACTGGCAAACAGCGTATGCCCTGACAAAAAACAGGCTGTTTTCATGCACATAGCCATTGAACACAGACTTGACAGGGACTGCGGCGGACGCACAGCTATCCCACCGTTTCCTTCCACATCGATCCGGAGAGCATTTGAGGGATCGATAGAGAAAGTATATGGCTGGAAAGATACATGGAAAAAACTGAAAGCAGGATACTGGCACATAAAACCTTTTTACGCGATAATCAGGGACAGATACGGAGTAGTGAACAAGGTCTTGTCACCATTTAAAGGGTCGCCTGCGATGGTCTCTGCAAAGAGCAAAGTATGTGACAGCCTTGATCTCAGCGGATTTTATCCTCTTCTTGACTCTTCGGTCGAGGACGCGGTAGAATTCATAAAGTGCGCTGAAAGATTCGTTAAAGGAAATGCCGATGCGGAGGAATTCAGGACCGTGATCGGAGACAGATCATATATATGAAAGACAGCCAGGTCTTCTCTGAAGGCCCCATAATAAGAAAACTTATCTTTTTTATGCTTCCGATACTTGGAGCGCTTGCGCTCCAAGTTTTTTATGGCGCTGTGGACATGGCCATTGTCGGGAACTTTTCTACAACAGAGGCGACAGCCGGCGTATCGATCGGAAGCCAGGTCATAAGTTATGCCACGTTCATGGTCAGCGGCATGGCTACCGCAACAACGGTATTTCTCGGCAGGTTCATTGGCGAGAAACACCCGGATAAGGCAGGGAAGGTCATAGGCAGCAGCATTGTCCTGTTCTTCTTTATAACAGTGGTATTCTCTGTGCTGTTCTGCGCATTTGCGGGCCCTGTGCTCAGACTTCTCAATCTGGATGAAGCAGCCATGGGTGAAGGTATTGCTTACACAGTTATATGTGGGGCAGGATGCATATGCATTACGGGATTTAATCTGCTCGGGGCAGTTTTCAGAGGATTAGGTGATTCAAAAACGCCGCTTCTTGCCGTTGGCATTGCCTGTATCCTGAATATTGCCGGCGACTTAGTACTGGTCAAAGTGTTTGAAATGGGTGCCGCAGGAGCGGCATACGCTACGATCCTGGCCCAGGCGGTAAGTGTATTGATCTCCCTTTCTGTCACGATCAGAAGATACAGGAAAGGCATTTTGCCGTTCGAATTCGGATTAAGATACATAAGACCGTATTTCAGTCTCATGAAAAAGATAATCAGGACAGCCATACCGCTGGCTTTTAATGAGATCCTGCTTAGCGCTTCATTCCTCGTGATCAGCGCAGTGATGAACAAACTTTGAACTGAAGCAGCAGCCGTCGTCGGAGTTGCGGGTAAGATAACCGCTTTCATAATGATATTTACAAGCGCTTTCAGCCAGTCTCTTGCCGCGTTTGTTGCACAGAACATGGGAGCAGGAGAACTGAAAAGAGCAAAAAAAGCATGGGCTTATGGAACCGCGATAGCCTGTGCGGGCGGTCTGGTGATGCTCGTATTAATGTTCATATTCGGACAGCATTTTTGCGGATTATTCAGCAATGACCCGGAAGTAATAAGGCTTTCGTTTGATTTTACGAAAGCCTATGCGGTGGATACTGTATTTTCCGCAGCCATGTTCTGTACATGCGGATATCTGAACGGGTGCGGCAAGACAAATATAACTCTTGCGCAGTGTATGATCGGTGTTGTTGTGAGGATCCCGCTGGCATATCTCCTGATGAATGCAGGCGGAGGAAGCATGTTCATAACAGGTCTGTGCATCCCGGCTTCAACGCTGGCACAGCTTATCTTCCTGCTGATATATATGTCCATTTCGGATAAAAAGATGAAACAGTCTCTCAGCTGATAAAAGACTCCACAAAAGCAAACACCTTGTCCCAGTATTCCTGGCCGCCATGCCATGCCGAAGAGGCATGGGGAGCTCCGACCACGATGTATTTCTGTTTGGGACCCGGATGCGCATTATAGTTTTTATCAAGCATCCAGAACGGAACATATTTGTCTGCTGTTCCGTGAATAAAGAGCATGGGGATACGGCAGTTTTTAAGGCACTTTGTGCTGTAGCCGTCTTTATTTATGTCTATTCCGGTTTTTATGTGGGTGACAAAATTCGCGCAAGACATGAGCGGCTGCGGAGGTATCTGCATCATGTTCTTCAGAGTGTGGTCAAACTGCTCTTTGATCGAGGAGAAACCGCAGTCTTCTATTGCGCAGACAACATTGGGGGGAAGATTTTCACCTGATGCCATCATGACAGCTGCTCCTCCCATGGAAACGCCCATCAGCACTATCTGCGGATCGTTATATTTCTGATTGATCATTCTGATCCAGTCAAGGATGTCGAGCCTCTGATACCAGCCCATGTCAATGAATTCGCCTTCGGATTCGTCATGGCATCTTGCGGAGGGGAGCAGAACAGAAAATCCTTTTTCAAAAAATTTCTCACCGTAAAATCCCATCTCACGGGCATGACAGGTATAGCCATGGAGAATTATGGCAAATTTATCTGTATGGCCGGGATTTTCAGCAAGGAAAGCATGAAGAGTAAGGCCGTCGAATGAAGAGACGGTAACATCCTTGGCATTTACTTCATCAACCCATTCAAGCCGCATGTCTCCCTGAGCCTGGAGGGGCTGGTCGGAAGTCTGGTTTTTAGCGAGCTGGCCAAGAGCTTTGCGCTTCTTTTTTTTCTTCAGGGCAAAATTATAAAAAACTTCGCCTGCTGCAACAGCGGCTCCGGCTGCAAGTGCAGCGGAGCCTGTAACAATGCTTAATGGGATCAGAAGAGCTTTTTTGTTCATGTCAAAATATCAATAATTCCTTAAGTAACGGGTATGTGCATTATCACTACGGCAAGTGCGAAGTATATGAGCAGTGACAGCGCGTCAACAATGGTGGTGATGAACGGGCTGCTCATGACTGCGGGGTCGAAACCGATCTTGTCAGCAAGGAGCGGAAGTACGCATCCTATGAGTTTCGCAACAACGATGGCAAGGAAAAGCGAGAGCGAAACAACGATCTTTACGGAAAAGCCCGCATCCGGATACTGGATCATCATTTTAATGAAGTTCACTACCGCAAGAACGATACCGCAAAGCACGCCTACACGCAGCTCTTTCCAGATGATCTTGAAAATATCCTTGAAAACGACATCGCCAAGGGAAAGAGCACGGATTATGGTTACTGACGCCTGGCCTCCGCAGTTACCGCCTGTATCCATGAGCATGGGCATGCAGGCGGAAAGTATGATCGTGCTGCTGAGGGCATCTTCAAATCCTGTGATTATGATCGAAGTAAAAATAGCGGATATCATGAGGAGAAGGAGCCATGGGATCCTGTGAAGGAAGGTTTCCCAAACACTTGCCTGAAGATATGGTTTATCAGACGGATTGATAGCTGCCATCTTTTCGATATCCTCTGTTGCCTCTTCCTCGATGACATCGATAGCGTCATCGACAGTAACGATTCCGACCAGACGGTCTTCATCATCAACAACAGGAATTACCATGAAGTCATAACGGCTGAACATCTGAGCCACATCCTCTTTGTCGGTATGGGTATGGACACTGATCACGTTAGTCTCCATGATGTCTTCGATCAGCTTGTCTGATTCGGAGAGGAGCAGGTCTTTTGCCGTAACAACACCGAGCAGTGTACGGTGATAGTCTGTAACATAACATGTATAGATCGTCTCTTTATCTATGCCTGTACGCCTGATACGGTTTATCGCTTCATCTACCGTCATGTTCTTGCGCAGTGACACATACTCGACAGTCATGATCGAGCCGGCAGAGTCTTCAGGATACTGCAGTATCTTGTTGATCATTGCCCTGGTGTCGGCATCTGAATTGGCAAGAATCCTTTTTACGACATTTGCAGGCATTTCCTCAATGATGTCAACGGTATCGTCAAGGTAGATCTCATCGAGGATGTCATGAAGCTCTGTATCAGAAAAACTGGAGATCAGATGAGTCTGTACATCTGAATCCATCTCAACAAAAGTATCGGCTGCAAGTTCCTTTGGAAGCAGCCTGTACAGTACAGGCAGATTGGAAAGCGGAAGTTCGTTCATGATCTCCGCGATATCGGCAGGGTTCATCTCAAGAAAGATATTCCGTATCGCAGAGTATTTTTTGTTAGCAAGTAGTTCGAGGATATCGCTTTGCAGTTTCTCAAAATCTATGTTTAAGATTTCATCCATCTACGTATCCTCCTCCCTAAAAATCACAAGTTAATATTATTCCATAAGGCTTGAAAACACAAGAAAAAAAAGGTATAGTAAATTCATAGCAATAGGCTTTTTAGCCGTTAATATTGAAAGGAGACTAACAATGGGACTTATTAGTGCAGCACTAGGCGCAGCAGGCGGAGCTCTCGCCGATACCTGGAAAGAGTTCTTTTATTGCGAAGCATTAGACAAAGAGACACTTATGGTCAAAGGTCAGAAGAGGATTACAGGCCGTTCTTCCAATACCAAAGGAAATGACAACATTATTTCTAACGGCTCAGGCATTGCGGTAGCTGACGGTCAGTGCATGATCATTGTTGACCAGGGCAAGGTCGTTGAATTCTGTGCAGAACCCGGAGAATTCACATATGATACATCTACCGAACCCAGCCTTTTCGCTGGCAAACTCGGCAGCAGCATCATCGAGACCTTCAAGATCATGGGCAAGCGTATCGGTTATGGCGGAGATACCGGACATGACCAGAGGGTCTATTACTTCAACACCAAGGAATTGATCGACAACAAGTTCGGCACACCGAATCCCGTTCCTTTCAGAGTAGTAGACAGGAATGTCGGGCTTGATCTTGATACAGCTGTACGCTGCTCAGGTGTATATTCATACAAGATCGTTGACCCGATCCTCTTCTATACAAATGTTTGTGGCAATGTTGCCGAAGAGTATAAGAGAAGCGAGATCCAGGAACAGCTCAAGACAGAGTTCATCGCAGCTCTTCAGCCTGCATTCGCTAAACTGTCCGAGATGGAGATCCGTCCGAATCAGATAGTAGCTCACAATGCAGAACTTGAGCAGGCAATGAACGAGGCTCTTTCACAGAAGTGGAGCGAGCTCAGAGGTCTTCAGGTTGTCAGCGTTGCCATCGGCACAGTTACTCTTCCTGAAGAAGATGCAGCTCTCATCAAGGAGAAACAGGCCAAGAGAGCAGACGCAGGTGTTTACTCAGATCCTTCTCTTGCAGCAGGCATGATCGCCGGAGCAGCCGGAGATGCAATGAAAGCAGCAGCCGGAAATGAAGGTGGCGCAATGAACGGATTTGTCGGAATGGGAATGGCCATGAACAATGGCGGAGCAATGATGGGCAATCTTTTCGGAATGGCTCAGCAGAACCAGCAGGCACAGCCCGCTCAGGCAGCAGCTCCTGAAGGCTGGACATGCCCTAAGTGCGGAGCAGCCGGAAATACCGGAAACTTCTGCGGACAGTGCGGAGAGAAGAAACCTGAACCCAAGCCGGAACCTGAAGGCTGGACATGCCCTAAGTGCGGAGCAACCGGAAACACCGGAAACTTCTGCTCACAGTGCGGAGAGAAGAAACCCGAGGATAAGCCGGCTGTATGCCCTGAGTGCGGAAATCCGGTCCAGGAAGGCGCAAAGTTCTGCCCTAACTGCGGAAAACAGCTTTAATCTGTAAACAAGACATAATAGTTTTAGACATATGGCCTGCTGAATAAGCAGGCCATAGTCAAAAGAGGAGGAACTCAAGTTGGCAGATATTCAGGAATATAAATGCCCGTGCTGCGGAGGAGCCATCGCATTTGACTCCACGCTGCAGAAAATGAAATGTCCATATTGCGACAACGAGTTCGATATGGAAACGCTCCTGGCATATGACAGCGATCTGAATTCTACTTCGGAAGAAGATAAGATCAAATGGGAGACTCCCGGACAGGTATGGCAGGAGGGTGACACTGAGGGAATGCGTGAGTACGCCTGTAAGTCATGCGGCGGCCGCATTATCGGTGATGCCAATCTTGGAGCAACTGCATGTCCATACTGCGGAAATCCTGTTGTAATGATGGGCCAGTTTACCGGTGATCTTAAACCTGACAAGATCATTCCGTTCAAACTGGACAAGGAGGCTGCAAAAGCGGCATTAAAGGCTCATTATAAGAAGCCGTTCACTCCGAACTCATTCTTTACAGGAAATCATATTGATGAGATCAAGGGCGTATACGTTCCGTTCTGGCTGTATGATACTGATTCGCATGGACGCGCGCGCTACAAGGCAACTCAGGTAAGAACATGGGCAGATCCCATGTACATGTATACCGAGACGAGGTTCTTCTCGGTCTACAGGGAAGGTGACATTTCCTTCCAGAAGATACCTGCGGACGGATCGTCAAGCATGGACAATACTCTTATGGAGTCAATAGAGCCTTATGATTATTCAGAGGCTGTGGATTTCCAGACTGCCTACATGGCAGGATATCTTGCTGATAAATACGATATCGATGCCGAGGCAAATAATGAAAGAGTTACTGCCAGAGTAAAGAACAGTACCATAGAGGCACTTAACGAAACAGTCAGCGGCTATGCTTCTGCTCAGATGGAGGCCAGTTCCATAAAGTCTGAAAACGGCAAGATCACATATGCAATGTATCCCGTATGGCTGCTGAACACAATGTGGAACGGCCAGAAGTACACATTTGCGATGAATGGCCAGACCGGAAAGATGGTCGGCGACATTCCGGTCTCAGGCGGAAAAGTATTCGGAAAATTTGCAATGTTCGCAGCTATAATAGCTGCAGCAGCATTTCTTATCCAGTTCCTGATGAATCAGCAGATATATGCGGGAAAGATAATCATTTCTCTCGTTATAGGCATAGTTATCGGAGGCATAATCGTCCTGATCATGAGAGGACAGCACAGAAGCGTACTGGCGCAGTTTGAGGCGGACCGGTATGCCCAGCAAGGAGGGTTGAGTCTGACGGGACATAAAGATACTTATCTTTATTCAACCGTAATGAAGACTCCGATAGCTCAGAAGAACATGCAGGCTGCCCAGGCAGGTGCGGCAGGCCATGTCCAGCAGGTCAACCTTCAGCAGGCGGCAAGGCCGCAGCAGCAGGTAAGACCGCAGCAGCAGGCGGCAAGGCCGGTACAGCAGATAAGGCCGCAGCAGCAGGCAGCAAGGCCG
>SVDE01000077.1 GCA_015057955.1 Lachnospiraceae bacterium
TATATGATCATGCGGACAAATACCATGTTATCAAGATCAAACGGTATCCAGCCCGCCATTTCGCTTCTTATGATGGCTCCGAATGCCGCCTTCATTGCCCATGCATCCAGAGGTAAGGATACAAGGAGAAATATCAGGACAAGTATTGTCGTAACCATCACGTACAGTCCTGCGATCTCGCGGTTTGTATAGCCGAGAATCTTTGTCATTGATATGTTTTTGGCATTCTTTTCAATGATCACCTTTCCAAGCAAGTAGATCAGTATCACATACATCACTATTGCAAATACATCTACTATCTGCATCATCTCTCCGAATGAAATGTTGAGCTGCCGCGAGACCTTGGTCAGTGCCGGGAGATCTATCACTCTGCCGATGTATTTCGGATCTATGTCCGTTATCTGCGTATCTGAAAAATACCCCGTAAATGTCCCGTCACCGAGTTCAAACACTTCATTCAGCAGATCCTGCCCCATGAACAGCGCAAGTGCCCCGTCATAATTGTATATCCCGCTTATCAGGAATTCATATCTGTCATCTCCGTAGGGGTCTTTCAGTATCACTCTGTCCCCTTCTTTAAGCTTCCACTTCACCGCGAATGCTGAAGAGGCATAGACTTTGTTTTCATCTGTATCTATCTGAACGAACCTGCTGTCATCCTGTACTCCGTACAGAAGGATGTCCTCTTCCTTGAATCCCGAGCCTGGCAGGGTCCTGAGTGACCAGGCGCTGAATTTTTCCGCAGTCTCATTTTCCGTTTCCACCCCGTGCATAAACTTCATCATGTTTACGAGGCTCTCCACTTTTTTATCTTCATCGATGGCTCCTGCCGGTATTGAAAGAATGTACTGGTATTCGCTCAGCATGTTTCCATGGACCGAATCCATGTAGTTGTTAAGGACCGCCGGCAGCATGAGTCCGAACAGCAGAAGGAAATCAGCGAACAATATGCCGGCAAACAATACCGCGTAGCTGCTTACGTTTTGGAAGAAGATCCTGAGCCTGAACCTTGCCATGAACCTGATCCGGCTGCTAAGCGGTATGGTTCCCCTGTTCTTTCCGCCTTTCAGGTCCTTTCTGAGGAACTTTAACGGCGAAAGCCTGAGTTTTCTGCTGAGGATAAGCCAGTTTATCACCACCATGATCACCACCGGTGAAAGCGTTGTCTCAAGGAAAGCCTGTACGCTCCAGACTGTCACATATGTAGGCAGCGAATAACTGCCATAATACAGGTCTGCATTAAGGTTCTTCATGAAGGTATATCCGAGTACATTTCCTATCAGCGCTGCGGCCAGAGTGACCGCTACGGGGAGGAACATGTAATGCCTTATCAGTTCAGCGCGTGTATATCCCGAGGCCCTTAGCGTACCTATGACTGTAGATTCTTTAGTTATTGTGTTGCTCGCGGTAACTGCAAATACAAAGGCAAGGATCACCATGACGATATACATGAACAGCTTCATCATGCCGTTATCGGATGTTATGTCGTCTCCGGCAAATATGATCGCCTGGTTTACATACTCGGGAACATAGTCATTCAGCGGGATTATGGAAGACAAAGCCTTTACGAACTCGTCCGACCTTTCAGACTCATTATCATTTGTTACCGGCTCAGTATATTTCCATGCGTATTGCCAGATGAGCTCATCCGGGTCAAATAAGGAAAATGCTTCAGCTGTTATGACTGATACAGAAAATTCCTTTGCATCAAACATCATGTCATTGTTATTTTCAAACAATGCGCTGTAGTCGCTGAGCGCGACCAGTCCGCTTATTACATAAGTCTTCCCGTCTCCTTCATCAGCGCTTACAGTAAGAGTATCCCCCGGACGCAGGCTGTTATTCTCCGCATACATCCGGTCTATCGCAATTTCATCCGGGCTTTCAGGCATTTTCCCTTCCATCAGACAAACGAGATTAACCTGGTCTCTGGTTCTGAACAGTCTAATTCTTGTGCCGTTTGTCATTTCAACATCTTTATACTGAAGGTCATATATTCTGGCGCCGGCTTTAAGAATAGCTTCCTTTTGCCTTGAAGTCAGTTTCTTTTCCGTCGTAAAATGCCCGTCCTCTATATTGTATTTTTCAAAACTGTCACTGTATGCCAGTGCCATGCTCTCCGATGCGACAAGGTAGCCAGACATTTCACCGATAAAGATCAGAAGAAGGAGAAATATCACCAGGTATTTTCCCAGATCGGACCTTAAGTCTCTCAGATAACGTTTGTTCAGCGGATTCCTCATTATGCCTGCCCCTTTACCATTCAATGTCCTTAACAGGGACCCTGAAAGGATTATCCACGCGCTCACGGACATTTCCGTCCCTCAGCCTGACAACAGTATCCGCCATCTTGCCGATTGCCTCGTTATGGGTCACCATGATTATGGTATTCCCGTATAGCCTGTTAACCCGTTCAATGAGTTCCAGGATTTCTTTAGAAGTCTTATAATCGAGCGCTCCGGTCGGCTCATCACACAATAAAAGATCCGGGTTTTTTACTATCGCTCTCCCGATCGATGTTCTTTGCTGCTGTCCGCCGGAGAGCTGGTTCGGAAGTTTATGCGCATGGGCGGAAAGTCCAAGTGTCTCCAGAAGTTCGTCGACATCCAGCGGTTCTTTGCCAAGATAAGCTCCTACTTCGACATTTTCCCTTACGGTAAGATTTGGTATGAGGTTGTACTGCTGGAAAATGTATCCGAGATGCTCCCTTCTGTATCTGGTAAGCTGTTTTTCCTTCATTCCGCCCACTTCAATCCCGTCTATCAGTATCTTTCCGCTGTCGGCGCTGTCGATACCGCCGATTATGTTGAGCAGGGTCGATTTTCCGGATCCGGAAGGACCGAGCAATACGACAAATTGCCCTTTATCCAGGGAAAGATCTATCCCACTCAGAACTTCTACTCTGTTCTCTCCCTCACCAAAAGATTTATGGATATCATTTATTTCAAGGAACATGTAATTTAACTCCCTTTTCGCATTTAAGCCGGATATTGCCGGCTGCGGTTAGTTATCACTAACTATATTGATATGATATCACTTTGGTGGCTGGTGTCAATAGTCAATTAAAAGTTTGTTTAATCGTTTTAAATCAGTTTGACCTGTTCAATACACTGACGTTCCAAATCCCATAAAAAAGTCGGACCAGCCTCTTTACGAGACTGGTCCCGGGGGGGTATCTGAACCAGGCGTTAACCTGAAACAGAGCAATTTAATTCATGGTCGCTTATCTGATCAAACCTTAGGCAGGGTTGCAAATCCCTTCTCAAGCTCTTCGTCAGTAGGGACATAGTCTCTAAGTTCACCGTTGTTGAACTGTTCATATCCCTTGAGGTCAAAGTAACCTGTACCGGTAAGACCGAAGAGGATCGTCTTCTCTTCTCCTGTCTCCCTGCACTTGATCGCTTCATCCATTGCGACCTTTATTGCGTGTGAGCTCTCCGGTGCCGGAAGGATTCCTTCGCATCTTGCAAACTCTTCTGCTGCAGCAAATACTTCGGTCTGCTTTACAGCCCTTGCAGTCATGAATCCGTCATGGTAGAGCTGAGAGAGGATAGAGCTCATTCCATGGAACCTTAATCCGCCTGCATGGTCTGAGGGCGGGATATAGCTACTGCCCAGCGTGTACATCTTGGCCAGCGGGCAGATCATGCCTGTATCGCAGAAGTCATATGCAAACTTTCCTCTTGTAAAGCTCGGACATGAAACCGGTTCAACAGCTATGATCTCATAATCTGCCTCGCCTCTCAGTTTCTGTCCCATGAACGGGGAAATTAGTCCGCCAAGGTTTGATCCGCCGCCTGCGCATCCGATGATGGTATCAAACTTGACTCCGTATTTATCTGCCGCTGCTTTTGCCTCAAGTCCGATTATGCTCTGATGGAGCAGGACCTGGTTGAGCACGCTGCCAAGCACATATCTGTAACCCTCATTCTGGGTTGCTACTTCCACAGCCTCAGAGATGGCGCATCCGAGAGATCCGCTCGTTCCGGGGAACTCCTCAAGTATCTTGCGTCCGATAGCTGTTGTATCTGAAGGTGAAGGTGTTACGCTCGCACCATATGTCCTCATGACCTCACGTCTGAAAGGCTTCTGCTCATAGCTGACCTTTACCATGAACACCTTGCAGTCAAGTCCAAGGTAAGCGCATGCCATTGAAAGCGCTGTGCCCCACTGGCCTGCTCCGGTCTCTGTGGTTACACCCTTCAGCCCCTGTTTCTTAGCGTAATATGCCTGGGCAATTGCTGAATTCAGCTTATGGCTGCCTGAGGTATTGTTTCCCTCAAATTTGTAATAGATCTTTGCCGAGGTCTGAAGTTTTTCCTCAAGGCAGTATGCCCTTACCAGAGGTGACGGGCGGTACATCTTATAAAAGCTTAAGATCTCATCCGGGATATCGAAATATGCGGTGTCATCATCCAGTTCCTGGGCTACAAGTTCTTCACAGAATATGGGAGTGAGCTCCTCAGCCTTTAAGGGCTGGCCTGTTCCCGGATTAAGAAGGGGTGCGGGTTTGTTCTTCATGTCCGCACGGACGTTATACCACTGCTTGGGCATCTCGTTCTCTTCAAGGTAGATCTTGTAAGGTATCTCTTTGTTTGTGTTGCTGTTTGTCATTTGTCTGCCTCCTTTTTGCATTTGCGTTTACTGCCCGGACAGAACATATGGAAATAAAATACTCCTGTCCAACAGTATTAAATTTACTGCTGGGACAGGAGATCAATATCACCTGCGGTGCCACCCAACTTGCCGCCAATCAGCGGCCACTCAGCGTATGCCATCACATACCGGAACCTGTAACGACGTTCCCCCCGTCTCACTTACATGAGCTGATGCTCATTTCGGCTCGCCCTCCGAAGCCCATTCGGTCTGAAATCTCTGTGCCGCACTTCCCACCGCCTGCAGCTCGCTCTTACAGTATCCTAAAGACTTACTCACACTTCATCATCGGTTTATTGATGCCGATTATACTCCTATTATCAGTTTTGTCAATACTATTATTGTATTTTTTTATACTATTTTTTTCACCGCCTTTCACAGCGGAACATTAAAAAATGTTCAATTACTTAATAAATTGTGTATTTAATCTTTTAACAAATAATAATAAAATTAAAAGAAAAAAGTGAGGAACAGTAAATGTCGCATGAGTTAAATCTAAAAAAACTGATTGACAGCGGCGAATGCAGCTGGGAAAGATCGGAAGACGGCAGATACTATGTCATGAAGAACATCGTATACTGCGCTGAACCATTTGAAGATGCGGTCTACTATAAGAACCCTTTCGGCATGGGACCTTATACTCCGCCTCCCGGAACCAAGCCTGACGGATTATATCAGACTTTATGGATCTATGTTCCCGCCGGAATATTTGAAGGCGGAAGCGTGAACGGATACGACGCGAAGACGGCGCCTGTCATTTTCCAGAACGGATGTGCCGGATGGCGCAGCAGCGATCCCAGCAGGGATCCGGAGAAAGACTTTGTTTCCATGGGCTGCGTATATGTCATGTGCGGCGCAAGGAGCAGAGGCGCCGGAAAGCAGGCAGGCACAGGCAGGGATCTTGGAAAATCTCCCTGCGCTGCAGTGGACCTGAAAGCCGGAGTGCGTTTTCTGCGTCTCAATGACGAAGCGATCCCCGGTGATAAGAACAGGATCATTTCCATCGGAACATCAGGCGGCGGCCAGATGAGTTCCATACTCGGAGCTTCCGGTGACATGCCGGAATACTATCCGTATCTTTATGAGATCGGTGCTGCAGGCATAGAAAAACAGGGTGACACATTTGTAAGCACCATCCCCGACAGCATATTTGCGGCACAGTGTTACTGCCCCATTACAGACATAGCCAACGCGGATGCTGCTTATGCATGGATGCGCTTTGACGCAGGCGACAAAGGCGTTGCACAAGGTGGCCCCGGCAGCCGTCCCGGCGGACATGAGGCAATGGGCACTCCCGGTGGTCCCGGCGGCCCCGGAGGTCCTGGTGGTCCCGGCGGTCCTGCAGGTCCCGGCGGTCTCAAAGACAGGCCTATCACTCCGTTTTCAGAGTTCAAGCTTGCTCTCCAGAACGACCTTGCAGTTAAATACGCTGAATATATCAATACCCTTGGGCTTAAGAACCAGGCAGGCGAGCCGCTGACATTTGACATCGGCCCGGACGAAAAGCCTGATCCCAGAAGCGGAAGCTTTTACCGTCAGATACTCGCAAATATTTCCGAGTCTCTCAACATTTATCTGAAGGACTGCATTCAGCCGGACGGATCATTTATCAAGCTTGCAAAGCAGCGCGTAAAGCCGGGACTCCCTGCTCCTGTTGACCGTATACCGATGAAGGACCTGGATGAGTATCTGTCAGAATTCAGCGATACCGATAAATGGATCAGGAAAAACGGTGACGACACTGTTGAAGTAACCGATCTTGCCGGATTCATCAACGGAACAAAGCTGATCCGCAACAAGGACATCCCCGGATTTGACACATTCCACAACAAAATGGAAAGTGACGCTTTCGGTGCCGAAAGCATCGATAAATCCCACTTCAGCAAAATAGTTGCCGATGTTCTCAAGGAAAACTATGAACGCTACAGCAAACTTGAAGGCTTTGAGAAGGAAGACGTGGATGACTACATCGCCCAGGCAAATGATCCTCTTGTCATTAAACAGACTGAGCTCATGGCATCCATGCTGACCATGCTGAACAAAGAGTGTACTCCGGCAAAGCACTGGCGCACACGCAACGGTTCATATGATGAGCATACTTCATTCACGATCGCTTACACCCTTGCGATGGCAGCCAACGCGCATCCCGGTGTTGAGAGCGTTGATTACGGCCTTGCATGGATGGAGCCTCACTGCAGTGCCGAGGGTACTGTATCCTCCGGTTCTTTTGAAGGCTGGGTAGAAAAGATCTGCCGCAGATAAACTGACAGATCATCTGAACACAAAAAAGCGGTGCCGCGTGGCACCGCTTTTTGAATATTATCTGCTGCACTTTTCGTACATTTCCAGAATGCTCTCCTTAAGCGCCGGTCCCACAAGCCCCGGTTCAAGCCCGCCCTTTGTTCCATGCGCATTGAGTCTCAATCCGTCGTCATCTCCTATGTATCCGGCGTTGTGGGACTGCTCATGGTCATGGGTTATGATCACCAGTTCTATGGGCAGCGCTTCCTGCATGGTCCATCCATGCCGGGTGAACAGTTCTCCGCCCACGCCGCAGAATGCCAGATCTCCGAATGTCACATAGTGAATACGTATCTGATAAGGTGTTTCGGACGGCTCATCGCTGACGACCCATCCCAATTTAGTTCTTTCAGCCTTTTTGAGGGGCAGTTCTATCAGCTTAAGATCTCCTGCGATCCCATCCATTTCACGGTCACAGGTGATGGAATCAAGGAGTTTGTCCACAACCGCATAATGCCTTGAAACCGAAAAATCAAGAACAGGCCTTGTATCACCATGGAGAACTCCGTGTGCAGGACTTCCATCCTTCGGATTTGTGTAAGCAAATGCGTTCATCATGACGGGATTGACATCACCGCTCGGAGCTGCAGACCAGATGGCAACACATCCGGGATCCTTCTCCTCTATGAGCTTGCTCACATGTCCGCCCAGGTCAGAGGTTATGGCAAGCTTGCCGTCTGCAAGTTCATTAGGGAAAAGCACTGCGCAGTGTACGGCAAAGTTTACCAGACAGGCGATCATGTTGCCGTCAAGATCTTCAAATTTCATGGTAAACACGGTACGGTCCACCGGACCCTCAGGGTTGTATCCGATCTCGGTCAATTGCCTTTGACTGCCATCTTCATCGATCCAATTCCAGGTTTCCGTTCTGTTCTCTGCTATATGGCACGGCGCCTTGCCGGTGCCGAACCTTGCAGGACGCATTGAAGCTAATGCCTCAAGGACAACGCTGTGCATTGTCTCCATTACAAAGTCCTCATACAGATCCATTATCCTCTGTTCTTCTTCGTTAAGCTTAGGGATATTGAACGGAGGTTCAAAAATACGCGGGCCTATACGGGGCACAGCATGAGTATGGGTTCCGAACAGGAAAATGTTTTCGGCCGGAACGTTTGTGTTTTCAGTGATCCAGGCAATGCTCTCTTCCGGATAGGGCTCCTTGTCAAGGTCGAATCCGACAAACAGCATGGTGTTTTCGCCATCTCCCACAGCAATTGCTCTTACCAGAATATCATCCAGCACACCGCCGAATTCCATTCTTCCGCACTTCAGGTGAGTCACCCATTCTTCCTTCGGGGTAATTACCGCTTTTGCGGCACCGCACAGCAGTTTGTTCATCTGTTTTCTCCTGTTTAAACATTTTTAATTGATTATAGTCTGCCGGACCGGCAACTACAATCTTGATGTGTTTCAAATCCGCCTTGATCTATTTCAATTTATTGATCAGCCGCAATTTTACTTTTATTAATGCACTTATGCAAAGTATTATATAATAAACAAAAACATGAGCCAGACAGGGAAGCGAGGATTATTTATGGATTACTCTCAGCATAACATGGTTGCCAGGTACGAACAGGTTGAACTATTCTCCCGCGGGGAGTACCTGCGCCGCATAAACGGTGTACGGGACATCATGAAACAGAAAAATGTGGATGTTGCGCTTTTCCTTGAATGCGCGGAAGAGACCTATGACCATTGGCTCACAGGCCGCCGTTTTCTTGATTACGTGATCATTCCGGCAGACGGCCGGTGCTTTGGCGTATTATACAGCGAATTTGATGAGAGCAGCTGCATGGTAAGCGGCAAGGCCGACTACAGCCGATATATCCTTCAGCAGGAACGCTATGAGGATCCATGCGATGAAATGACATTCATAAACCGTCTTCCGGATGAAAAGATAGCTGATCTGATCGCTTCCGGGAACCCTTCGCGTATCGGCCTGGTTCTTCCGGATCACATGAACGCCGGGCTCTTTGATGCTCTCACTGCCAAGCTTCCCAAGGCAGAATTTGCCGATATCACTCTTGACGTTGCTCTTTTCAAGGCAGTCAAATCCGACGAGGAAATGTTTGCCATAAAACAGTCTGTAAAAATGCAGCGGAAGATCTTTGAAGCTCTTCCGCAGATGATCCGACCGGGAGTAACTCCGGCACAGGTAAACAAAGAGATAAACTTCTATCTCAGCGAACTCGGATCTTCCGGCTGCGTCCACGGCATGCTTCAGAACAAAGGAAACATGGATACTCCTGCCATCGGATTTGCGGGCAAAGACCCTCATATACCCATCGGATACGGAGACAGACTGTTCTGCATGCTCGAGGCAAATGGCCCCGGACACCAGCATGTTGCCTTTGGAAGACATTTCTGTATGGGCGACCCATCTCCCGCATTTGCCAAAAGCGTTGAGATTGCGATCAAGACACACTCATATGCTGTGTCCTTAATGAAACCTGACAGCCTTACTCTTGCCCAGATCGCAGTTAAGACAAGAAAATACTGCAACCGTCTCGGCTATACGCTGATGGAGCGTGTCGGATGGAACTGGATGCACTCACTCGGTGCTTACTATTACGAACAGTATTCACTGGAAGACTATTCCGAGGATACTCCTCTGCGCAGCAATATACTGCTGCACTGCCACCCGGTCACTTACAGGACATATCCGGAAATCGACCCGAACCTTCGTGAAGATCAGATGATACTGAACACATACTTCATTACTGAAGATGGCGCACAGGACATAGTCGGAATTCCTCTGGACCTGATAGTCCTGCATTAATAAAAGGAGAAGGCAAGATGAACGAACAGATCAAAAACCACCGCCATGACAGGCTCAAAAACCTTCTTAAGGATAATAAGCTAAAGAACATCCTGTTTTTAAATCCCGGGCTTGGAAATATAGACATCTGGCTTCAGGCAGAAGAAAAGCTTCCGACTCCTGCTCCGTTTAACCGTAACAGTGCATACATATTCAGCTGCGATGGAATGATAACCAGACTGTGCCAGACCACGACCCATCCCACTGACCGTGACCAGTTTCCTCATTTTGAAGATACAGATCTTTCCTTCGTATTTGACGGCTCCCCGGTTGGTATAGTTAATCCTGCATTTCTCAAAAAAAATGTCAGGGACCACCTGGCAAATGCATACCCGCAGTTTGACTTTATTGATCTGACGGATGCTTTTTATCAGATAAAAGCGGTCAGATCCGCTGAAGAGATTGAAGCGCTGAGAAAAGCCGCATACGAATATGACCTGCTCTTCACATCCATGCCGCTGGTCATAAGACCCGAACGTCTTGAAAAAGAAGTTGTTAATGAGATCCGCCAGAGGATGATGTGGCAGGGCAGCGAAAGTGAAACCCCCGGTTTCCACACCATGGTCCGTCTGACTTCATCAAATGACGGCTGTGCATCCGCAGCTGAACCTCTTCCCTGGCCGGGAAGGCGTATCATGGACAAAGACAGGATAAACGTCAGCATCAACGGGTACATAAACAACGGCTGTGCCGCCGCTCTCGGCCGCAGTTTTGTGATCGGGGAGGCCTCCCCTCTTACAAAAGAATACTGGACCATAGCATCAGAGGCACAAAGTAAAGCCGCGCAGCTTGCCAGACCCGGCGCCACGCTTCGTGAGATCGATAAAGCTGTTAATGATTTTCTTAAACGTAAAGGGCTTGGATCCACAGGTACAGCGTGGATACACGGTATCGGAACATCCGCATATGAAGCCCCGAGAAATGTCGACAGCAGCGCCGACTGGCCTCTGTGCGAAGGGATGGTCCTTGTGATCGCACCTGAGATCAAACCTGACGGGCAGGACGCATTTTCCTGCATGGACACATTTGTCGTGACAAAAGACGGCGCAGTGCGTCTGGGACATACACCTATAGAACTCCGGGAACTTTAAAGGCCTTTTTCCTTAAGTTCACTAACCAGCTGAACATAGAATTCCCTGACGTCGAATCCGTCAATGTTCTCTCTGTTAAGATCAATGACATCGCCATGGGAGATGCCTCTGCTGCTCTTTTCATTACGAAGCAGCACGGGGTTTTCTCCCCATGGGAATGAATCCACTCCCACAAGCCCGTCATTTTCGCCGTCAAAGTGTTTCACCAGATGGTATGTGAAGTTCAGGGGGAATTTACCGGATGTGGCTTTTTTAAGAACCGAACCCACAGACCTGTAATAAATACCGGGAGCGTCCTTAATCTCTTCATTTATCTCAGCGCATGCAGATGATGTCAGATCCCTGACTGCCGATACGAAATCCGGATCATTATCCCCCAGTTTTGCAGCAGCGAAGTTGTATTTCTTAGCTATTGCGAGCCTGGCGGATTCAGGTACCTTATTGAAAAAGTATTCTGCGAACTCGCAGCCCCTGTGAGGTGTGTTGATCGTTGTAAGGCTGGCCACCATTGAAGGATCCAGGCTGATCATTGCTCTTGAATCGAGCCCGCCTTTTGAGTGGGCGATGATGTTTACCTTTTCACAGCCAGTCTCAGCTATGATGGCTCTGACTCTGGCTTCCAGTTCTTTCGCGCTGTCACGCACTGCCGCGGCGCTGTTATGATTGCCGTAATAGATGACAGCTCCGTTCTTCTCCAGCTCTTTAGGTATCCTTCCCCAGTAATTCAAATGTTTAAAATCCCTGAAGAAAACGCCGTGCACAAGAAGTATCGGATACTTTGTTCTGCAGATCTGCTCACCTGCCCTCTCCGCATCTCTCTTTATGACAAGCCTTTCAAACTTAACTTCGGCTGAGCAGATCCTTATGATCTTTCCAAGCA
>SVDE01000078.1 GCA_015057955.1 Lachnospiraceae bacterium
ATGGTGCTTAAACTGTATGAAAATAAAAGCGCTCTTGTATCCGGAAAGAACGGCCCGTTGCTCATCACATTTGACAAATGCGTACTGGCTGCCGGATGCAGGGAACGCACGATCCAGTCGCTTGACGTCAGCGGCACAAGACCGGCCGGCATAATGACATGCGGGACCGCGCAGAAACTCATGAACGTTGACGGTCTTGAGATTGGCGGAGACATAGTTATCCTCGGGACCGGGGACGTCGGCCAGATCGTTGCCAGGCAGCTGATAGTTTCAGGCAAGAGAGTCATCACGATGATTGAAAAGAGAAACGTTCCCGGCGGCCTTAAGCGCAATAGGGAGAACTGCATAGAAGCGTATCACATACCGGTGATGACAAACAGCGAAATCACGTGCATTTCCGGCGAGGGACGCATAAGCGGCGTTTATGTCCGCCACAATGATACAGGTGAAGAAGAGTTCATAAGATGCTCTGCCCTCCTTACCGCGATCGGAATGATCCCCGAAAAAGATCTGGCAGAAGATTGTTTCGGGAACAACCCTCTGCCAGACTGGCTTTATATCACAGGAAACTGTGACTATGTACACGATATTGTTGACAGCGTCACTACTGACGCGCTTAAGCTCACGGAGGTTCTATAAGACTACAGCGTTCCGAAAACTTTACCCATTACAGACGCGATCTGTTTCTTCCTGCATGACTCGCACAAAGTATCCGGTTCATTTCCGGACTTCTCCGCCGCATGCTTCACTTCTTCTTCGGTTCCTATCACTGCACCGCAGCTGCTGCATCTTACAAGCCTGAAAGTCTTGCCCCAGATGATCCTCTCATTTTCAGTCTGAACAATATCAATTGCTCCTGTAGGACATACATAAGCACAGCTTCCGCAGCCTATGCATGTGCTGCTCGGCTCATGATACGGTGTCGCGATCTCCTTCAGGACTCCCCTGTTGACTGTTGAGATCGCACCTGCTCCGAGTTCACCGCAAGCCTTAACGCAAAGTCCGCACATGACACATTTATTTCCGGCTTCCGATACAAACCTGTCTGTTTCCGGAGCGCCGTATTTCCTGCACATCTCTTCTATTTCTTTACTTTCCGGTGCTTTGCTGTGCAGGAGCGCAAGGATCATGCCCCGCTGCTTTCTGACCTTCTCACTGTCAGTGTAGACTTCACATTCCTTTTCTACCGGGTATACGCAGGAAACCACGATCTTGCCGCGGCCTCTTTCCACGACCTCGACTATGCAAACTCTGCAGGCTCCCTGGCCGGGGAATCCGTCGTGATGGCACAGTGTAGGTATCTCGATACCGTTCCTTCTTGCTATCTGAAGTATGTATTCACCTTTTTCGCATTCACAGTCAATACCGTTAATCTTAATGATCATGCCGGATCCCTCCCTTCAGTCATCACTGCACCAAATCTGCACGCCTCGCGGCAGCTTCCGCAGACGATGCATTTTGCGGGATCTATGCTGTGAGGCTCCCTGACAGTTCCGCTTATGGCGCCTGCCGGACATACTCTTGAACATGCAGTACATCCCCGGCATTTATCCGGATCGATCCTGAAGGCCGTAAGCTTCTTGCAGACTCCCGCAGGACAGCGGTGTTCAAGGATATGGGCTTCATATTCATCCCTGAAATACCTGAGTGTGGTGAGCACAGGATTGGGAGCAGATTTTCCGAGAGCGCACAGCGAACTGTCTATCATGGTCTCCCCAAGTGTCTCAAGAAGATCCAGGTCTTCGATCTTGCCTCTTCCCTCACAGATATCGGTCAAAATTGCGAGCATTTGCTTAAGGCCTTCCCTGCAGGGCGTACATTTGCCGCAGCTCTCACCGCACAGGAACTGTACATAGTATCTTGCGACCTCGACCATGCAGCTGCGGTCGTCCATGACGATCATTCCGCCTGAGCCCATCATCGCTCCGTATGATTTCAATGTGTCAAAATCCACAGGAAGGTCGAGCATGCTCTCGGGGATACATCCTCCGGACGGTCCTCCCGTCTGGACTGCCTTGAACGGACGGTCATTTATTATGCCTCCGCCTATGTCAAATATCAGATGACGGAGTGTTGCTCCCATCGGAACCTCGACCAGACCGGTCCTCTTTACCTTTCCGACTAAGGCAAATACTTTTGTTCCCTTGGAATTTTCAGTTCCGACAGAGGCATATGCCGCTCCGCCATTGCTGATTATGTAGGGCACATTTGCCAGAGTCTCAACATTGTTAAGAACAGTCGGCCTGTCCCAGAGTCCTCTCTGGACTGACCTGATGTATTTTGCCCTCGGCTCTCCGACACGTCCCTCGATCGATGCCATGAGAGCGGTGGACTCTCCGCATACAAATGCGCCTCCGCCCCTTACATCCGAAAGTTTAAGCTTCCTGCCGGTACCGAGAATGTTATCTCCAAGCATTCCGGCCTCTTCCGCGCAACGGATGGCTTCTTTTATGTTGTGGACAGCAAGGCTGTATTCATCTCTTATGTAAAGAAATCCTTCTTCGGCTCCTATGGCAAGCGCACATATGGCGAGACCTTCAAGCACGCTGTGCGGGTCTCCTTCAAGGATCGATCTGTCCATGAAAGCACCGGGGTCACCTTCGTCACCGTTGCATGCAACATATTTGGGAAATGTGTCATAGCCGGCAGCTGTTCTCCACTTTGTTCCGGTAGGGAAACCTGCTCCGCCTCTTCCTCTGAGGCCTGAAGCTTCGATCTCGCTGATGATCTCCTCCGGGGTCATGTTAACAGCCTTCTTTAAAGCCTCATAACCGCCGGCGCTGATGTAATCATCAACACTGGCAGGCGAGATCTTTCCTATGTTGCGAAGCGCGATCTTCATCTGGGGCGCATAGAAAGGATTGTCCTGCTGGCTTAATACGCGCTCCCCTTTATCATTCTTATAAAGGAGCCTTTCAACCGGCTCGCCGCGCATGATGGTCTTTTCGATTATCTCATCCGCATCAGCAGGCTTTACATGATAATAGGAAATATTGTCAGGCACTATGGTCACTAGCGGTCCGTTTTCACAGAATCCGTTGCATCCTGTCCTTTTTATCTCACACTCAACTTCCGCCGGTGCGCCGAGAGCCTTTATCTTCTCTTCAAATGCTTCGGCAACAGCCTTGCTGCCGTTTGCCAGACATCCTGTTCCGCAGCAGACTCTTATGGTCTTCATTTAAGCCTCACCCTCCTTTCTGTAGGAGTCGATTATCCCGGCCAGGCTCTCCACAGAAACCTTACCGTGATATGTTTCATCGATGACCATGACCGGAGCCAGGGCACATGAGCCAAGGCAGTTGACCAGTTCCAGAGAGAACATGCCGTCCTCAGTGGTCTCACCGCCTGCGATCCCCAGTATCCTTCCAATACCGTCAATAAGGCTCTGCGATCCCCTTATGTGGCATGCAGTCCCGTCACACAGTTTAATGATATGTTTTCCTTTGGGTTTAAGGCTTAATGCTTTGTAAAACGTAGCCATCGAGTAAAGGGATGAGAGCGGACATGACAGATACTCCGCCAGTGCCTCCATCCCCTCTCTGGGTATGTAGTTATATTTCTTCTGCATGTCCTGCATTATGGCAAGACTAAAGCGCTGCTGAGCCGGATAGGCATGCAGGATCTCCAGCAGCTCCTGTTTTTCGATCTGCATCATTACTCCCTTCTCACCCGCCTGCTACAACCGGGAACAGAAGGACCGTATCGCTTTCCTGAAGAACTGTATCCATTCCGTCCAGGAATTCCGCCCTTCGTCCGTTCACAAGCACGATGATCTCCTCGCCGAATTCTTTTCCGTCGGGAGAAAAATAAAATTTCCGGAACAAGTCGCCAAAACGAGAGCTGAGCGCTTCACCCAACTCCCTGAGATCTTTGCAGCCGCTGACCTCAGTTTCTCTGCAGCCGGCGTATTCCTTATCCCGGATATATGCAAAAAATTTGATCTTCATGAAATTATCATAGTATACAGACCGGGACCTGTAAACGCAGATCCCGGTCTTCTTATCATCAATTGAGGCTAAGCTGTGCAAGCTTGCTTTCGGTAGGGATTCCTTCTTCGTCCCAGCCGCGCGCTGCATAGTATTCTTTGAGCATGGTATACAGTTCATTTACCTTGCCTGCTGCCGGTCCGCTCGGAAGAGCTTCACGCAGGAGTCTCGGAGGAAGTGTATCTTTCTCAACGCCGGCTGCAATGTTGAACTGCTTCTCAAGGTTCCATACTCTCTCGCCTTTAAGCAGGATCTCTTCATCAGTTTCATCGGATCCTACTGCTTCACGGTACATGCCGGCGATCTCCTTAAGGCCGATGCCGAATGTTGTGAACAGGCAGATACCTGTGGAGTCGCAGAGTGCTGTCAGATCCTGGAACAGCTTAAGGGTTGCGGGCTTGTCATCTACAAGCAGCGGATCCTGCTTCATCGGGATACCAAGGACCTCCGGTGAGATCATGTATCCGCGAACATGGCAGCCGCCGCGGTTAGAGGTTGCATACTCCAGACCGATACCCTGGATGGCTCTGCCGTCGTAAGCCGGCATCTCCTGCTTCTTAACAGACATGGAAAGTTCAGGATGTCCGTACTTCTCCGCCATTCTGTATGATCCCAGTCCCAAAACCTTTCCGAATCCCTCGCACTTGCAGGTCATCTCGCAGGCTTTTACCATTGCCTCTGCATCGCCGAACCTGAGAGGGAATCCGATATCTTCTTCAGGAAGATATCCTTTCTCGTAAAGCTCCATTGCGCATGCGATGGTAACACCCATGGTTATCGGGTCGATGCCGTACTGGTTGCACAGGAAGTTAGCCTTGCAGACAGCTCCGAGATCATCAATGCCGCAGTCTGCTCCGAATGACCATCCTGCTTCATACTCTGGGCCTTCGCCTCTGGACTTAAATGCTCCTGATTTGATCTCTGCTACACGTCCGCAGCCGATGGAGCAGCCAAAGCAGCCTCTGTTTCTAAGGAGATGTTTTGCAGCAAGCTCTTCACCTGAGATCATGTCCGCATTTTCAAAAAGTGAACCTGCGCTTCCGTTGTTTACGGGAAGTCCGCCTACGGCGTTAACGATATTTACAAGTATCATCGTTCCGTATGCTGAAAGTCCGGCACCTGTAACTGGATGAGCTGCCAGAGTATCTCTTGCCTCAGTGCACTCCTTAAAGAATGCATCCGGCCTTGCAACAGTTATGGAGCCCGTTCCTTTGACTGCGACGGCTTTGAGCTTCTTGGTTCCCATTACTGTTCCCATTCCGCCTCTGCCTGCTGCACGGTGCTTGTCGTTCATTATTCCGGCAAACAGGTTTCCGTTCTCACCTGCGGCGGAAATACATGCGATCCTGAATCCTTCTCCGCACTCTTCGTTAAGAATGTCTGTGGTCTCAAATACGTCTTTTCCCCACAGATGGGAAGCATCCCTGAGTTCTACCTTATCATCATTGATGTAAAGGTAAACCGGTGCTTCGGAAGCATTTTCAAAAATGATGCCGTCATATCCGGCATATTTGAGTTCAGGTCCGAAATGTCCGCCTGAGTTTGCTGCGCCTATTGTCCCTGTAAGCGGAGACTTTGCAACTGCATTGTACCTTCCCGATGAAGTAGCGAAAGTACCTGTAAGAGGGCCTGTCATAAAGATCAGTTTATTTTCAGGGCTCAGCGGATCCACTTTGGGATCGACTTCATCGCAGAAATACTTTGTGCCGAGTCCCCTGGCGCCGACAAAACCATCAGCGTTCTTCATGTTCAGGGGCTCTTTCTTTATGGTCGCGTTTTTAAGATCAACACGTAAGATCTTACCTGTATATCCGTAACTCATTACTCTCCCTCCCCTGTTAAGACATCGCGGTATCTCTCGCCTACCAGTTTCCTCTTGTCGGGCAGAGTATCCGTGTCCTCATATACGATGGCTTTTCCCGGACAGAATCTCGCGCATTTAGGATCGCCGCCGCAAAGATCGCATTTGAATACCCTTCTTGCTTCTGGATGATAGGTGATATTGCCGAGAGGACATGCGTTAAGACACATCCTGCATCCGATACACCTGTTGTAATTGATGACCACCGCTCCGTTCTCGTCGCGGCTGATAGCCTTCATCGGGCAGACTTCCATGCAGGAAGGCTCCTCGCACTGAAGGCACATTACTGGTACTGCAACTGCTGCCTCGTCATACTCGAACACTGTCACATTTGCCATCTTGGGATTGATCTTTCCATAATGACCGAATGAACAGACAAGCTCGCAGGTCCGGCAGCCTATGCATTTTTCCGGTTTGATAACAAGCTGTTTCATGGTACCTCCTCATATGGGATTATTTGCTATTCAATGCTCCTTTATGATTATATATTTTATGGATATGCTATTATCCTTATGATCTATATTTTCTTATTGCCTTTTGGAATATGTATTCTTATAATAAACACACCAGAATATGGTCATTTGCCCCGCAAATGACTGTAAAAGGCTTTTTTTTGCTTAAAAAAGCTCTTCCCTTATTCCCGTACGGAATATAAGAAAACCTTGTTTTCATATCACGTGGGTAATTATGGACATTCAACAGCTTCGCTACTTTAATACTGTCGTTCATCTCGAAAACATCTCAAAAGCTGCAGAGGCCCTGCACATCTCCCAGTCTGCCCTTTCCAAACAGATCCAGAGACTTGAAAACGAACTTGGCGTATCTCTTTTTGACCGCAAGGGCAAGAAGATCGTCCTCAATAAAGCCGGCAAACGTTTTTATGCTTCCAGCGAACAGATCCTTAAGGAGCTCCGTTCGGCAAGCGACGATATCAACATGCTGGTCTCAAGAAAAAATCCCCGGATCCGTATCGGCAGCGCAGGCATGCCTCCTAAGATGCTGGACTGTGTAAGTTCCTTTACATCTCTCCACCCCGAAGCAATGTTCATTATGGACAACAGGATAGATTTCGAGGGAAATATCGACATCAACCAGTATGACGCCCTCGTATGCCCTGACGAATTCAGGTTTGAGAGGCTGATCGGCTACCATCTTTATGATGAAAGCTACTATTTTGCTGTAAATAAAAAGAGTTCTCTTGCTTCTGCAGGTGCCTTTTCTTTCAGCCTGCTGAATGACACGCCGGTCATATTCATGCACGGCGACGAACTTTCCCCGGAATATCCGTACCGCCTTTGTTCAACACTGGATTTTGAGCCCGGCACACTATACTTCACAGACACGCGTGAAGCCCACCGCCGGATGATATCCCAGGGAAGCGCATGCGGGTTTGTGCCCAAGAGTGAATCCGCTTCATATGTAGAAATGCCGGAGATAAAACTGCTCCCTATCCTGGATCAGCGTTTTATCCGGCCGATGAAGATATGTTTCTTAAGGGAGCGCCATCTTTCTGAATTAGGCCTTCTCTTCCGCGAACATGTCATAAACTATTACGATCTCAAATGATACCGGAGGTACTTTGAATGAAATATGAATATCTGTCCAACACACCGCTTGAAGAGGCCAGGGAAAAGTTCCTGAATTCACTCAAAGAAGCGGGAACAGCTTACAAAACAGAAGTCATCAGGACAAGGGATGCTGCAGGCAGAGTCCTTGCCAGAGCGCATTATGCGAGGCGATCCTCACCGCATTATCTTTCAAGTGCAATGGACGGTATTGCCATATCGTCCAAGCTCATAGAGAGCGCAAATGAAAGTTCCCCGGCAATTCTTAAACAGTCTGATTTCATCATGGTCGATACCGGCGATCCGCTGCCTGAAGGAACTGACTGTGTGGTCATGATCGAGCAGGTCGTGGAAAATGGTGACGGCACCATTTCCCTGTATTCATCTGCAGCTCCGTGGTCAAACGTCAGGCAGATAGGCGAGGATGTATCAATGGGCGACATGATTGCGCCATCATTTGCCCGCATCACTCCCTCACTTGTCGGAGCGCTTCTTGCAGGAGGTGTACTGGATGTTGAGGTTGTTAAGATCCCGTCTGTCGCCCTTATACCGACAGGCGACGAGATCGTGGATTCAGACAGTGACCTTAAGGAAGGCGACATCCCGGAATACAATTCAGCTATTTTCTCCGGAATGCTCGCAGAATGGGGCGCAAAGGGAGTTGTCTATCCGATCGTCCGCGACGATCCCAAGCTTATCAAAGAAGTTGTGAGCAGTGCAGCTAAGGATCATGATGCGATCATAGTAATTGCCGGTTCTTCGGCAGGACGCGACGATTATACATCTTCTGTCCTTGCCGAGCTTGGCGAGCTGGTGATCCACGGTATTGCGATAAAACCCGGAAAGCCCGCGATACTGGGGCATATCGGTCCGGTGCCTTTCTTCGGTGTACCGGGGTACCCCGTCTCAGGCATCATTGTCATGGAGAAAATAGTCAGGTACGCGTTATCCATGCTGACCATGATACCTGCAGCAGAACCGGAAGAGGTAGAAGTGACCGTTACCAGGAAAGCTCCGTCCTCACTTAAATACGAAGAATACATAAGATGTCAGGCTGCACAGGCAAACGGAAAGATAGTTGCGGTCCCGATGAGCCGCGGCGCAGGCATCGTTACAGGCTTTTCCAAAGCATCCGGAATGATAACTGTCCCGCAGAACTGTGAAGGGCTTGAAGCCGGAGCATCAATAAAGATGCAGCCATTCAGAAAACTTTCCGACATCGAGAATACTCTCTGTGTTACCGGAAGCCACGACCCCCTGATCGACGAAGTAGCGGATATCCTTATCCGCTCCTCAGGCAACATAAACCCCGTGCTCATCTCATCTTCCCATGTGGGCAGCATGGGTGCCATCACCGCAGTAAGGAACAACGAGGCTCATTTAGGCGGCATCCACCTTCTGGATACGGAGACCGGAATATATAACCTTTCCTACATCCGCAAGTACTTCCCGAACGGCGGCGCCGTCCTGATCAGAGGCGTCATAAGAGAACAGGGCCTCATGATAACCAAAGGCAATCCCAAAGGCATATCCGGCATAAAGGACCTTCCCGGACTTTCTTACGTCAACCGCCAGAAGGGAGCCGGAACAAGGATACTGCTTGATTACCTGATCGAAAAGGAAGGGATAACTCCCGATCAGATATATGGATATACAAAAGAGGAATATACCCACACCGCTGTTGCTGCAGCCATAGCTTCAGGCACTGCCGACTGCGGAATGGGAATCTATTCCGCCGCTAAGACCTATGACCTCGATTTCCTGCACCTGTGGGACGAACAGTACGACTTCCTTGTTGCGGAGTCTGCTGCAGATGATCCCAGAGTGCTTAAATTCATCGAAGTCCTCCGCTCTGAAGAATTCAGGACGAGGCTTGAGAAGATGGGCGGATATGTACTGAAAGATACGGGTGATACCGTAGTAATATAAATCATAATTGAAAGGAGAAATGATAATTATGAAACGAGTACTTATTTTCTTCCTTGCAGCTGCAATGGTAGTCTCGCTTGCCGCCTGCTCAGGCAGCGCTCCCGCAACTACTGCTGCTCCTGCTCCCACTGCTGCTCCCGAGACCACAGCAGCTCCCGAGACAGAAGCTCCTGCCGGCGAAGTCATTATCATTGAATATGGTGATGCAGATGCCATCCAGGCGCTTGCGAAACAGGCATCAGGATTTGAGGTCGCCGAAGGCACTGTTGCCCAGATCAGCGGTGTATACTCAGAAGGCATCAGCACTCCGTCCATTCAGGAGCCTAAGGGTGACGGAAGCTACGTCGGTCTGAACATGTACGTTGACGGTGACTGGGATGCTCCCGCCGACAAGACAGACATTGATGTAACTGGAACATTTGTAAAAGGCCAGAATTTCATGGAATTCCATGTTAAGCCTGAAGACATAGTCATCAAGGCTGCAGAAGAAGCATCCTCGATCGGCCTTGCGATCCTCATTGAAGAGGACGACAGCATGATCAACACCTATTCACTTCTTGCTGTCAACCCTGAGTCACCTTGGGCTGATGCTGACGGAAACCCTGTTGATGCAGCTACCGTCTCCACAAACACTGTCGGTGCTGACGCTCTCATCAACTGGCTGCTCTCAGCTGAAGGCTCAAAGGCAGCTGCTGATTACGGCTTCGCTGAGTATGGCGAGTATCTGTTCTATCTTCTTGACGGAGCTCCCACATCTGACGCCGAGATCCCTGCTGCTACAGATGAAACAAAGACCATCAGACTTTCAACCACAACATCTGTAAATGACTCCGGACTTCTCGGATACCTTCTTCCGATGTTTGAAGAGAAATACGGCTACAAAGTAGAAGTAACTTCCGCCGGAACCGGCAAGGCCATCGCAAATGCCAAGATGGGCAATGCCGACCTTCTCCTCGTTCATTCTAAGAAGCAGGAAGAAGCTTTCATTGAGGATGGGTTCGCAAGGGTCATCGATGGACAGGATGCTGAAAGGCTCTCATTCATGTACAACTACTTCGTTCTGTGCGGACCTGTTGACGATCCCGCAAATGTAAAGGATGCAGCTGATGTCAAGGCTGCTTTCAAGGCGATCGCTGACGGCAAGTTCCTCTTTGTATCACGTGGTGACAAGAGCGGAACCCATACAAAGGAACTCTCACTCTGGCCTGAAGAACTCGGAATTACCGAAGAGGCAGATACCTTCCAGCAGTATCAGGATTGGTACATCTCAGCCAACTCAGGCATGGGCGTATGCCTGACAATGGCAAATGAGCAGAGTGCTTATATCCTGTCAGACAAGGCTACATTCCTTACCTTCAAGGCAAACGGAGGCATTCTGGAATAATCCATGTCACAGGCTCTGATCAATGCCTTACAACTGATATTCAGCGGTGACCGGATCCTCTATCAGATCATAGGGGTCACTCTTGAAATGTCACTTTGCAGTTCCCTGGCGGCACTCCTTTTAGGGGTGCCGATAGGGACCTGGCTCGGCATGTCGACCTTCCGTGGAAGGAAGATACTTGTGATCATCGACAGAGCCTTCATGGGACTTCCGCCTGTTGTCTGCGGTCTGTTCTGCTATCTCATGTTCAGCGGAGTCGGACCGCTTCGCGGGCTGCATCTTCTCTACACTGTCACGGGCATGGTCATAGCGCAGGTAATGCTTCTGCTCCCCATGTCTGTCGGCATGATGGAGAGCTATACTAACGGTATCTCCGGACCCATCCGCGAAACTTCCTTCGGACTTGGCATCGGACGGGCAAAAATGCTCGGGCTCGCCATAAACGAGAGCAGATACCACATCATTTCCACTTTTCTCTTCCTTCTCGGAAGAGCCATGGCTGAGGTCGGTGCTGTCTCCATTGTCGGAGGAGCGATCATGTTCAAGACCAATGTCATGACGACAGCCATAATGAATTACACAAGCATGGGAAACTTTACCACGGCAATGGCGCTTGGCATCATATTGCTGTTCATCTCACTGCTGCTTAACATAATCGTTGCAGTTATCCAGTGGAGGGCTGACAGATAATCATGATCATTCCTGCACTCAAGAAAACCTATAACGGAAAGACAGTCCTGGACTGCCCGGAAACCGGGATCCGGGATGGCAGCATCACTGCCATCTGCGGTCACAACGGATCTGGCAAATCCACTCTGGGCAAGATCCTCGCGGGCATCATCAAAGATGACAATTCAAAGACCCCTGATGCAAAGCTCAGGGTCGGCTACATGTGCCAGTCTTCACTGCCTTTCAGGATGTCGGTTAAGCGGAATCTCCTTCTTAATGCTGACAAAGAATTATCCAA
>SVDE01000079.1 GCA_015057955.1 Lachnospiraceae bacterium
GCAATATCACTACCGCCCGGACAATGAATGAATATCCATCGATATACACCATTTTGCCGTATCAGTTCCCTTCATTCCTGAAGGATGCGCCGTTTAAGGCTGTATATGATCTGTCTGAAACATGCATTGAAAATGCCATGAGGCTTTTTGATACGCTAGAAGGTTCATATCGTGATAAATACCACAGGACGCTGACTTTCTCACGCCTTTCGGAAGTCATAGAGGAAAAGGGATATCCGGAAGAGATATCTGATCCCGGATCGATAAGCGGAAAGTGCGTTACCGAACTGCTGAAGAACGAACTTGTCAGACTGAGACGCCTCAGATAGGGACTTCGCGTTGATTTTTCAACAAAATAAATATATAATAAGTTGTTAAATGTCGGTAAATTCCGGCAGACATGATCAAATATATAATGATACAGAGAGGTTAATAATGTCAGGACATTCAAAATTTGCCAATATCAAACATAAAAAAGAGAAGAACGATGCCGCTAAGGGCAAGATGTTCACTCTTATCGGAAAAGAGATCGCTATCGCGGTAAAAGAGGGCGGACCTGATCCCAACAACAATTCAAAGCTCCGTGACGTAATTGCCAAGGCAAAAGCCAACAACATGCCTAACGACACTATCGAACGCGGCATCAAGAAAGCTTCAGGCGAGGGCGGCAGCGTTAACTACGAAGCCATCACATATGAAGGATACGGTCCCGGCGGAACAGCCATTATCGTCAACACTCTGACCGACAACAAGAACCGTACTGCCGCAAATGTTAAATACGCATTTACAAAGGGCGGCGGCAATGTCGGAACTCCCGGATGTGTTTCCTACATGTTCGATAAGAAAGGCCAGATCATCATCGACAGGGAAGAGACCGACATGGATGCCGATGAGCTCATGATGATCGCTCTCGACGCAGGTGCTGAGGACTTTTCTGAAGAAGAGGATTCATTCACCATCCTTACCGGCCCGGATGATCTCACTGCTGTAAGGGAAGCGCTTGAGGAAGCTAATATCCCCATGCTCGAAGCAGAGGTTTCAATGATACCCCAGACTTATGTTGACCTGGCAAATGAAGATGACATCAACCAGCTGAACAGGATCCTCGATCTTCTTGATGAGGATGATGATGTCCAGGAAGTATTCCATAACTGGAACGAATAACATAAAATGTATTCAGGTCATGTGATTGTGGGCGTGGAAAAACATTCCATTGCCCACAAACTGCATATAAAAAAGGGCGATAAGCTTATCTCAGTCAACGGCGAACAGATCAGGGACATATTTGATTACCAGTTTCTGATCGCCGATGAGATGATCGATCTTGTCATAGAAAAAGCCGGCGGCAAAAGGGTCACCTACGAATTTGAGAAGGACATGGGGCAGGACATCGGCCTTCAGTTTGACTCATCTCTGATGGATGAATACAGATCATGCACCAATAAATGTATTTTCTGCTTCATCGACCAGAACCCTCCCGGGATGCGGGATACGATTTATTTCAAGGATGATGATTCCAGGCTCTCTTTTCTTCAGGGTAATTATGTTACGCTTACTAACATGAAGGAAGCTGACATCGACAGGATCATCCGCTACCGCATGGAGCCCATCAACATATCCGTGCATACCACAGAACCGGATCTCAGATGCATGATGCTGAACAACCGCTTTGCGGGCGATGTGCTGAGATACCTTGATAAGCTGAATGATGCAGGGATACTGATGAACGGCCAGATCGTCATGTGCAAAGGTGTCAACGACAGAGAGCATCTTGAAAAGACTTTAAGGGACCTGGCCGGATACATCCCCAACATGCAGAGCGTTTCGGTCGTTCCGGTCGGTCTTACTAAGTATAGGGAAGGGCTTTATCCGCTTGAACCGATCGGTAAAGAAGACGCCCTTGAAACTATCAGGATCATCGAAAAGATACAGAAGGAAGTCTTTGCCGAGCATGGCATTCATTTCTGCCATGCAAGCGATGAGTTCTATATCACAGCAGGACTTGATCTTCCGGAAGAAGAGCGTTATGACGGATACCTTCAGATAGAGAACGGCGTCGGAATGATCAGATCCCTGACAGAGGAGTTCCGCCTTGCTCTTGATGCTGCTGCCGCAGAAGGCCTGACATTTCCCGAAAGACATGTCAGCGTTGCTGTCGGAAAGTCAGCGGAAAAGTACATCCGCACTCTTGCGGATGAATACATGGAGCATTTCGGATCCAGGATCGATGTCAGGACGATCCGTAATGATTTCTACGGAGAGTCGATAACCGTTACAGGACTGCTGTGCGGATGTGATGTGATAGCGCAGCTTGAAGGCAAAGACCTTGGCGAAGAACTTCTCATTTCAGTAAACATGCTGAGAGCAGGGGAGATGTACCTGCTTGACGATGTCACTGTGGATGAGATAGCAGATAAACTTAAGACAAAAGTAGTTTGTGTACCACAGTCGGGAGAAGCTCTGTTCAGGGCTTTTGCAGGACTTGAAAACACTGATTTCAGGAGACAGATATATGAAGCCGATAGTGGCGATAGTTGGACGGCCTAATGTAGGTAAATCAACACTGTTCAATGTACTTGCAGGAGAGAAGATCTCGATCGTCGATGACAGACCGGGTGTTACACGAGACCGCATTTATGCGGACGTTTCCTGGCTTGACATGGATTTCACTCTCATTGATACCGGCGGTATCGAACCTGAGAGTACGGATGTGATCCTCGCGCAGATGCGTGAGCAGGCTCAGACTGCGATCGATACCGCTGACGTGATAATCTTCATCACTGATGTAAAGCAGGGTCTCGTTGACGATGATGACAAAGTAGCCGACATGCTGAGGCGCAGCAAAAAGCCGGTCGTTCTTGCAGTTAACAAAGTAGATAATCCCAAGAAACAGGAACTCGACATCTATGAGTTCTACAATCTGGGGCTTGGAGAGCCGTTCGGTATTTCCGCGGCCAATAGGCTCGGCCTAGGTGAACTTCTTGATGAGGTCACCAGCTATTTTGACAGGGATTATCTTGATGAGGAAGATGATGAGAGGCCGAGAGTCGCTATCATCGGAAAGCCAAATGTCGGCAAATCATCCATAATCAATGCACTCTGCGGTGAGCAGAGAGTCATCGTTTCCGATATTCCCGGAACCACAAGGGATGCCGTTGACACTACAGTTACACGGAACGGCCGCGAATATGTCTTCATCGACACAGCCGGTTTAAGGCGCAAATCCAGGATAAAGGAAGAGCTTGAAAGATACAGCATTATACGTGCTGTATCAGCTGTGGAGAGGGCAGACGTCGTTCTCATGGTCATTGACGCCACTGAAGGCGTTACAGACCAGGATACCAAGATTGCCGGTATCGCTCATGAACGCGGCAAAGGCATAATAATAGTAGTAAATAAATGGGATGCTGTCGAAAAGGACGACAAGACCATTTACAGGTACACGGAAAAGATCAGGGATGCGCTCAGCTACATGCCTTACGCAAGGCTCCTGTTCGTTTCCGCAAAAACAGGCCAGAGGCTTGACAAGCTGTTTGACATAATCGATGTTGTTATTGAGAACCATTCAAGACGCATCGCCACAGGTGTTGTAAATGAGATCATCAGTGAAGCAACGGCGCTCAATCAGCCTCCTTCAGATAAAGGCAAAAAGCTGAAGATATTCTATACCACACAGGTAGGAGTCAAACCTCCTACATTTGTCATATTCGTTAACGATAAGGAACTCATGCATTTCTCATATCTCAGATATCTTGAGAACAAGATAAGAGAAGCGTTCGGATTTGAAGGAACACCCATTAAGTTTTTTGTCAGGGAGCGTAGCGAAAACAAATGATCGAAAGAACCATATGCGTCATATGTCTGGGAGTCGGATACCTCTTCGGCTGCATACAGACAGCATATATAGTCGGACGGATCAAAGGCATTGATATCCGGAAAAAGGGCAGCGGGAATCTCGGCGCAACAAACACCCTGCGTGTCCTTGGTACTTTCTGGGGTATCTTTACTGCCGTAATGGATATCGTAAAGGTCTTTGCGGCTGAATTTCTCATGTACTATATCATCTCTCCGGGACTCGGATTTCCTATTGACAGGATCACGCTTTTCCTCTATACGGGTATCGGCGTGGTGCTCGGCCACGACTTCCCGTTTTACCTCAATTTCAAGGGCGGAAAGGGAGTTGCAGCCACCGCTGCAGTCCTTATCTCACTCTGGGACTGGAAGATGATCGTCATAGGTGTAGTCGTTTTCTTCTCGATCGCCGCATTTACCGGATATATTTCTTTAGCTTCAATGAGCCTGGTCACAGTTGAGCTTATCATTTTCATAATTTTCACACAGAACGGGCTTATAGTACTAACAGATAAATGGAATTCGGACTGTTACATAATCATCATCGTGATGACACTGCTGTGCATTTTCCAGCACAGGGAGAACATCGCGAGACTGGTCAACGGCACCGAAAACAAATTCAAGTTCCATAAAGGCAATAAGGAGAAATAACACATGGCAAAGGTTACTGTACTCGGAGCCGGAAGCTGGGCTCTTGGTCTTTCCATCCTTTTATATGACAACGGACATGACGTAACTGTCTGGAGCGCGGTTCCGGAAGAAATAGAGATACTTAAAAGAGACCACGAAAATCCCAAATATCTTCCCGGTATCATAATACCTGAAAGCATCAATCTGACTTCCGATCTTAAAGAAGCAGTTGCTGACCGTGATGTGATAGTATGCGCTGTCGCGTCTAAATTTACCCGCTCAACGGCTGCCAGGCTTAAAGGCCTGATCCCTGACGGGCAGATAATCGTTAATGTCGCTAAAGGACTTGAAAGCGGTACTCTGTACACTCTCAAGCAGGTCATCGAGGACGAGCTTCCCGGAGCTGACGTATATGTACTTTCAGGACCTTCCCATGCCGAGGAGGTATCCAGAAGGCTCCCTACTGTTGTAACGATAGCCGGTGATGACATGGCTAAAGCAAAATATCTTCAGGAGATATTTGCCAGCGCTGTATTCCGTGTATATACAAGTTCCGATGCTCTCGGTGTCGAGCTTGGCGGTTCTTTAAAGAATGTGATCGCCCTCGCAGCCGGCATAGCTGACGGACTCGGATACGGCGACAATACAAAAGCCGCCCTTATCACAAGAGGCATGAAAGAGATGGCCCGCCTTGCGATAAAGATGGGCGCTGAACCTGAAACTCTCTACGGTCTCAGCGGAATGGGAGATCTGATCGTAACCTGCGCCAGCATGCACAGCCGAAACAGAAGGGCAGGTATACTGATCGGTCAGGGAAAGACCATGGACGAAGCCATCAATGAGGTACACATGGTCGTTGAAGGAATCGTTTCAGCTGAAGCCGCCAGGGATCTTGCCGCAAAATACAATGTGGAAATGCCCATAGTAAGTGCTGTCAACCGCGTACTGTTTGAGGGCATGGATCCGCGCGCCGCGGTCAACAATCTCATGACAAGGGACTATACAAAAGAATGAACGATTATTTCCAGATAGATGATACAACATGGAACGATCTTGACATGGACGAGGTCCTTAAGATCATAGATTCCTGCAAGTCGTCAGTCGGAAAGGAATATTTAAGAAAGAGCCTGCATGACACCTGTCTTGATGAAGGACTCCTTCTTTTACGTTCAAGGAAAAGCGACTGTCTTGCAAATGACAATGTCCTTCTCAAAGGAATAAGGAAAGCCTTTTCGGACCTTGGCATTACAAAGAAGGCTTCGTTCAGGGATTATATATTCAGGCTCTCCGAGATAAAACCGGGCAGCAATGCAAAGCATGTCATCCTGATCATCCTTCTCATTGCCGCTATTGTCATGCTGTTCATCAAACCTCTGATAGGCATTATCGCCACAGTTGCGATGTTTGCCATAAACATCAGCACGTATTTTGCCGAAAAAGGCCGTATAGAGGGCTATTTCCAGTGCATAAAGTATCTGTGCGGCATGGTCATCTGCGCCGGCAAACTGACAGCTCTGGGGCTGCAGGGAACGCCGTTTGAGGGAGATGTAAACAGGCTAAAAGAGCTCATTGGCATATTCGGGCCGGTCAAGAGGGGCAGCTGGCTCATCACGAACAGCGTCTCAGGTTCCATAGTCGACGTCATCATGGACTACGTTCGCATGCTGTTCCATGTGGACCTTATCAAATTCAACAACTCTGTAAAAACGGTTACCGGACACAGCGGCGAAGTTGATGAACTATACAATATACTCGGCGAATTTGAGCTTGCAGCGTGCATACATGACTTCAGGGAAAAATATCCGGTAAACTGCAGGCCCGAATTCATCACTGATAAGAAAGTGTCATTTACAGGCCTTTATCATCCTCTGATCAGCGATCCGGTCACCAACAGTCTTAACGCAGAAGGTTCAGTGCTCCTGACCGGTTCAAATGCTTCGGGAAAGTCAACATTTTTAAAGAGCATTGCCATAAACCAGATACTTGCCCAGAGCCTGTATTCATGCCTGGCAGAGCAGTACTACTGCGGTTTTTTCAAGGTTATGTCTTCAATGGCGCTTAAAGACAACATTCTTGACAATGAAAGCTATTTTGTCGTCGAGGTCAAGTCTTTGAAACGCATATTTGACTCTCTGGGTGATGTACCTGTCATGTGCTTTGTTGACGAAGTTCTGCGCGGTACGAACACAGGGGAGAGGATAGCTGCTTCAACAGTGATCCTTAAAAAGCTTTCATCATCAAATGCGGTCGTATTCGCCGCAACACATGACATTGAGCTGTGCACACTTCTTGAGGGCTGCATGAAGAACTATCATTTTTCTGAAACGGTCACAGATACAGTTACATTCGATTATAAACTCAAGGAGGGGCCTTCAACGTCCAGAAACGCCATTAAACTGCTTGATATGTATGGGTTTGACAAAGATATCGTTGAGGAAGCAGAAAGGCTTGCTAAGGAGCGTTAAGAGTTTCCTGCATAAACTCATAATAAAAGAGCTGCCGTCAGAAAACGGCAGCTCTTTATCTATATTAAAGCTGAATTTATTCAGCCGGCTTCTCGGCAGCTTCTTCAGCGGCTTTTACCTCAACAGAAGGTTCTGCAGTTTTTGCAGTTTTTGCTGCTTTTGTTCCGCCAAGTACAAGATTAACAATGATGCCAAGGATAAGTGCGCATGCAACTTCCGTAAGTGTGACATCGCCGATCTTGAGTACCATTCCGCCTATACCGCAGATAAAGATCGTTGACGCGGTAAAGAGATTGCGGTTCTGATTGAGATCTACCGGCTGGAGCATCTTAAGTCCGCTGACAGCAATGAATCCGTAAAGTGTAATGCAGACGCCGCCCATGACACATGAAGGTATGGTAGCCAGGAATGTTACGAACGGTCCGAAGAAAGAGATCACAAGACAGATGATTGCTGTTGTGAAAATGGTGATAACTGAAGCATTTCCTGTAATTGCCACACAGCCGATTGACTCACCGTATGTTGTGTTCGGGCAGCCTCCGAAGATGGCTCCTGCGAATGATCCAATACCATCGCCGAACAGTGTTCTGTGAAGGCCGGGATCATTGATCAGGTCAACACCGATGATGGATGAAAGGTTTTTATGGTCAGCAAGATGCTCTGCAAATACAACGAACGCGACCGGTACATATGCAACTGCGATGGTTGCGATGTATCTTCCGGTCACCTGGGTGATACCATGTGCTGCAGTGAGGAATGTGAAATCCGGGATCCACTGCATGTTCTCGAATAATGAGAAGTTGATGATCTGAAGAGCTTCATTTCCTGTAGCGTTTCCGATAAGTGTGAATATTGTTGCTACAATGTAGCCTGCAGCAATACCGATGATGAAAGGAATGAGCTTCATCATCTTCTTGCCGTATACTGAGCAGATGATGACAACAAAGAAGGTTACAAGAGCACAGATGAATGCTACCCATACTGAAGGAGTCATGACATATGCTCCTGCATCAGCATCAAAAGCGCCGCGGAGTGAATCGCCGACTGCGTTGCCTGCAAGTGAAAGTCCGATGATGGCAACTGTAGGTCCGATGACTACCGGGGGCATGAGGTAGTTGATCCAGCGTGTTCCTGCCAGTTTAATCACAATGGCAATGATCACATAGACAAGAGCTGCAAAACCTGCACCGATGATAAGTCCGGCGTATCCGGCTTCAACGGATACGGCTCCTGCAAAAGCTGCGAACATCGATCCGAGGAAAGCAAAAGATGATCCAAGGAAAACAGGGCTCTTGAATTTCGTGAATAAAAGATAGATGATGGTTCCTATGCCGGCTCCGAACAGGGCAGCTGACTGGCTCATGCCATTACCGACGATCGACGGAACTGCGATTGTTGCGGCAAGGATCGCAAGTACCTGCTGAAGAGCAAATAATAACGTCTTGCCGAAATTAGGTTTGTCATGAATTCCATAGATCAGATTCATTTTGTAGACCTCCTTGATCATTACACTTGATTATACCGTGTGTAAGAATATCACTATATTTTGTAAAAGTAAATATATTAAATACAATATATTGTCATCAAAATGCAAAATTAATTATATGCATTTTTTTGTTGGATTTTTGCATAAAAAGGTAATATAATAACTATGAATTTCCTCGTCGCCTATGCAGGCATTAACGGGGACTTTATAGTCTAAACGGAGAAAAAATCATGAAAAAGACTGCCAGACATAATAAGATAATCGAACTTATAACAGCAAATGAGATTGAGACCCAGGCAGAGCTTGCCGACATGCTCAACAGAGAGGGCTTCAAGGCAACTCAGGCCACGGTTTCAAGAGATATCAAGGAACTCCATCTGGAGAAGCGTTCCAACGGCGGAAGAAGCTCATATTATTATCCCGAAAGCAAGATTGTAAGCCAGAATAAGTATCTCCGTGTACTGGCTGAAGGTTTTGAAAGAGCAGAGCCTGCAGGAAATCTTGTTGTCATACGCACTGCATCCGGAATGGCCATGGCTGTTGCCGCTGCCCTGGATGCACTCAGCATTGATGAGATCGTTGGCACGATCGCCGGTGACGACACCATAATGTGTGCTACAAGAAGCAATGATGATGCCATGCGCATGGTTAAGAAGATCAGAAAGCTGGTAAGAGATTTTTAACCTTATATGCTTAAAAATGTTCATATAAAAAATCTCGCTCTCATAGATGAAGCGGACATAGACTACGAAAAAGGGCTGAATATTATGACCGGTGAAACAGGATCCGGAAAATCCATAATAATCAGCTCTGTTAATATTGCCCTCGGAGACAAAGCAAATAAGAGCATGATCAGGCGGGGATGTGATTTCGGTCTGATAGAGTTGACGTTTGCGGCAAAAAACAGCAATGTCCATGACCTGCTCAGTGAACTTGGCATCGAAGATGACGGCAGTACCATTACCATCACCAGAAAGATAACAAAGGATTCCAGCTTTAATAAGATAAACGGCGAAACAGTGACGCTCGCCAATCTCAAGAAGATCACATCTCAGCTGGTTGACATACATGGCCAGCATGATCATCAGAGCCTTCTTGACCAGGCGAACCATATCGCCATCCTTGATCAGTTCGGGCATTCATCCGTCTCCGGTCCAAAGCAGGAATTCAAACGCCTGTATGACCAATATAAAAGCCTTAAAAATGAATTCAGTTCGTTCAGCATGGATGATGACGCGCTTTCAAAAAAGATCTCTTTCCTTGAATTTGAACATAAAGAGATCGAAGACGCGGCATTGATGCCGGACGAGGATGAAAAGCTGAGATCCGAGCTTAAAGCTCTGGAGATCCGTGAAAAAGAATCCGCCGCGCTCAGAAGTGTTCTTGCTCTTCTGAATGATGAAGACAGGGGAGTGGCTGCAAAGATCGCGCAGGCTTCGGCTGATATAGCCGGTGCAGCCTCAGCAGATCCAGGTAATGAGCAGCTGAAAGCATTTAAAGGCACGATAACAGACATTGAATCCATCACCGTTGACTTTGGCAGGTCGCTTGAAAGATATGTCTCAGAACACGAATTTGACAAAGAGCGGTACAGCACAGTCCAGAAAAGGCTTGCCCTGATAGACCGTCTTGAGAGCAAATACGGAAACAGTGTAAGAGATGTCCTGGAATACGATCAGAATGTTCAGGATGAAATTAAAAAATACACAGATTTCAGGAAGAACCGCGAAACTATCAGTTCCAGGCTGGCTACCATGCGGTCAGATCTTAACCGCGCCGCAGGCAGTCTTTCCGAAGCCAGACAGGAATGTGCCAAAGTACTCGGATCGGCCATTTCCGATAATCTGAAAGACCTCAATTTCCTTAATGTGGATTTCAGGATAGACATTAAGAAAGCCGACCGTATATCATCAAACGGCTTCGACAGGGTAGAGTTCCTCATTTCATTAAATCCCGGCGAAAGCTTGAAGCCTCTGACGTCTGTCGCATCAGGAGGAGAGCTGTCAAGGATAATGCTTGCAATTAAGTCTTCAATAGCTGCGAATGACGCCATACCCACTCTCATATTTGATGAGATCGATACCGGTATCAGCGGAAAGACCGCTCAGATGGTCGCTGCCAAGCTTAGATCTTTAAGTTCATCCCATCAGATCATCAGCATCACACATCTTCCGCAGATCGCAGCAATGGCAGATACACATTTTATGATCCATAAAGAAGTGGAAGACGGCACGACGATCTCGGGTATTGAAAAACTTGATAGTGAACAGCGTGTGATCGAGATAGCCAAACTCCTGAGCGGTGAAGAGATCACAACCGCATCGCTAGAGAATGCGCGAGTTCTTCTGAAAGCTTCATCAAACAAATAAACAGACATTCAAAAAGGCGGTTTCAAACGAAACCGCCTTCTATCATTCTTTAAAGACTATCATCAGAACATGCGTATCACGCCGATAACAATTCCCAGTACCGAAACATCGGAAACTATAATGGGTTCATAATCAGGATTGTCGGGCTGAAGCCTGAAATGTCCGTTTTCCTTATAAAAATACTTAACAGTAGCGCCATCCTCCACAAGAGCGACAACCATGTCGCCATTTGAAGCGGAGGGTGTCTGTCTTACGACTACCATGTCTCCGTCAAGTATTCCCGCACCTATCATGCTTTCTCCGCGGACTTTGAGCATGAACACCTGGTCATTGGGAAGCATGTCGGCAGGGATGGGGTAGTAATCCATGATGTTCTGTTCCGCAAGGAGCGGTTCTCCGGCAGCAACACTTCCTACAACAGGGATATTGCTTATCTCACGTCTTGTAAGAGCAAATTCATCATCAGTGATCTCAATTGCGCGCGGCTTGCTGGGATCGCGTCTGATATAACCCATCTCTTCAAGCGAGGAGAGATGAGCATGTACTGATGCAGTGGACTTGAGGCCGACAGCTTTGCAGATCTCCCTGACTGCAGGCGGGTAGCCTCTGGATAGAGTCTCTTCTTTAATGTAATTCAATATTTCCTGCTGCTTGATGGAAATCTTCCCTTTAGCCATGTAACTGATCCTCCCCGGAGAATGTAAAACATTAAATTCAAGGGTATTCTAACATAGCCGGTCTCGAAATGCAAACAAATGTTCGATTTTTTATTGACAAACAAGTGTTCGGGTATTATTATAATGCCAAACAGATGTTCGGAGAGGTGAATATCATGAAGTACACATCAGTTTACAATGAACATAGGACCCGAAGAGTATCG
>SVDE01000241.1 GCA_015057955.1 Lachnospiraceae bacterium
CTTTTATCCATAGTAGTGGTTATTTCCTTTATGTGTATTCTACGCAGGCAGACCCGGAGAGCAGAACGCCACATTGCGTCACGTTCGACTCTCCGGGTCTGCTCCATGTCATTATAGACTATCAGGGTGGATTTTTCATCCCCGGAACACATAATCCGTCAGGCAGCCCTGCCTCCTGGCAGGGCTCCGGTTCCATGAACCATGGGGACGGTTCTATGGTCCCTCCGACGAACTATCCCCCTGGTTTCGGAAAGGCACCGGAGAACCGTCCCATGGTTCCTCCGCAAAAAAGTACCGGGAGAACCGTCCCCGTGGGCCTCGGACTCAGAGGTCATGTACCGTCACTCCTCCGTTTCCTCCGCCTGCTCCGGCGTATACACCCCGTCCTCGCTCTCGACCAGCAGGCACTGGACCAGGAAGCGCTGGTCGTCGTAGGCGTTGCAGGTGGACAGGGTCAGGATCCGGCTGTTGCGGTCCAGAGGTGCATCCTCGTTGACGTAGCCGCTGTAGAAGTCCCCCGCCAGGATACTCTTCTCGAAGGCCTCGAAGACCTCCGGATCGCGGAAGTTGTCGTTGTTGAGCAGCAGGTGGTCATCGCTGGTGTTGTAGGCGGCGAAGACGCGGTAGTGCAGGACCTTGTCGGGCGTATAGACCGTGACGATCTTGTTATTGTCAAAATAGTCCCTGTTCTCGTAGAAATGGAGGTTCTGGAACATGCTGCCGTTGGACATATCGTGTCCGTAGAGCACGGTGACGGGATCAGAGAAGTCCCTCTTGTTGTAATTCTCGGAATAGATGGAACCCGCGAATTCGTCAACCTTGTCCGCGCGGTGGTAGAGATAGAAGAGCTGGTCTCCCTCCACCATCTGGCAGACCGGATAGTCGATATTCGTGTCCGGTATGCGGATCCAGGCGTAGGCGTCCGGGCAGGTCTCGTGCAGGGTCTTGAAATCGATGGGGATCTCCGCCAGGGCAGGCGCTGCGGCTGCGGCGGTCATGGCTGTATTCGCCTCCGCAGCGGCCGTGACTGCCGTGGAGGCAGATGTCTCCTGCTCTCCCCCGGTCTGCTTACCCGTCGTCATGGCAGCGGCCGCCTCCGTCTGGATCTTCTCATAGCCAGATCCGCTGATCTGTATCCGGTACCACAACGTGCCGCCGCCGATCGCACAGATCACGGCGAGCGCTCCGAGGAGATTGCGGGTAAAGCTGCGGTGAACAGCCTCCTCCGCGGCCGGATTTTTGTCCTGTAACGATTCCATGTTCTGGTTCTTATCTACAGCTGAACCTTCCGAAATACGTGAACCTTCCGGAATACGGCTGCTTGTTTTCTTGTTCCTAATATCTTCCGTCACAATATATCCTCCCTCCTCTCAGGCCGGAGCGTTTTCCCTGAAAACAGCGGCTTCCTATGCGAAATCTTTTTGAAAGAAAAGGGCATGGCCCGCTTGCCGGCATGCCCTTTTCTGTCTTTTTGTCGATTAATGAAACATTAAACCTGTTTAAAACTTCCTCATTATCAGTACTGATTCATATTAATAATGGTTCAACGAGCCGTCAGGCAGCAGCAGTCCGCTGATCTCCCGCTTTAGACAAGGTCAGTGTTTTTTGGCAGCGGCTCCTGCCAGGACCGCACTGGCTGCAAACCAGAGCATCCAGGTGTCCGCAACACCGGTCTTCGGGGATTTTGCGGAGGACTTGGAAGAACTTGAAGACTTAGAATCCTTGGAAGAAGAGGAATCCTCAGTATCCTTGGTATCCTCTGTATTATCATCTGCAATCACTTCAGGATTCTCTTCCTCTGTATTCTCTGTTACAGCTGTCGGAGCAGGTGCTTCCTCACTATCGATAACTGCCATAATCGCGGCAGGGGAGAAGTCCTTGAAACTGACAGTGATGGTTTTTTCTTTATAGTCAACACCTGAAGCATCAGGTGTGAGGATCTCCCATTCCTGTCTCGTCTTGCTAAAGTGCAGTACATAGGGATTCTTGTTATTCTCTGTCAGTGTGGGAACACGAAGCTTGACCAGATAATTACCATCCTTATCACGCTTGAGATCAGCATTCTGCTTGATTGACTCCTCATCTTCCTTCTCCCAGCCTTTGACATGGACATCAAAGAAGCCGGTCAGGAATTCGCTTTTGAGGACTGTCTCCTTGATCTTCTCAACAGATTTCTTCGTTTTCTCGTTTGTATCCTTTTCAATGTCGGCAATAAATGTAGCGGGGGATTTTTTCGTGCTCTTGTTGACAGCCTCGATGGCGGCAGCCGTCTCTTTATTTTTCTCCTGGACATCTTTCCAGTGGGCACCATCTTTAATATTTGAAACTTCATACTGCTCAGGCTTATCATCGACTATAACAGTAACCTCAGGCGAAGGCGCTGCGAATACACTTACAGTGCCGCCCAGCACAAATGTCATTGTAAGGGCACCTATCAATAATTTTGACATCAGTTTCCGTTTCATTTCCGTTCTCCTTTAGTATGTTATGAGACTAGTAAAAATGCAACTGTTTGCTCTGAATGATTGTAACATTCTGCCTGATTTTCAGAGCAAATATATTCTGCTTCCATCTAATCGATGGCTGCAAACAGCTTAATAAGACCTGCACGGATCAGGGTTATTATCGTTTAAAGAACATATAGACATCACCGGCAGAATATCTCTTCGACCAATTCTCCAAGTGCCTGTTGATTGACATAGTATTCATCATATAATTCGCCAGTCTTTTTTTCGCCCGGAATGATATCGATCTCGTCGTTGAATTCCAGACCGGCCAATTTCACGCAATCTTCAGGTGTGATGTCTGTCAAAAAATGAGAGGAGCATTTGTGATACAGATTCAGGAGCTCCGCCGGATTCTCCTCCAATATTGTTCGAAGTCTCTTCAGGCAGCCCCTGAAAAAAGCCTTATGCCTTTCCATACGGGTTATCGCGCTCTGTGAAACATCTGTGTCCCTGAAACGGAGGAATTTCTTGACATTTGTCCTGTCGAGTGTGACGACCGCCCCCTTCACAAACGAAT
>SVDE01000242.1 GCA_015057955.1 Lachnospiraceae bacterium
TCATCATAATGACATGGCCTTAAATGTCCCATTGCCCTGTCCACATCCTCCTGGGTGAACAGCGGCTCAACCGGTTCTTTGCCTGCGCGCAGGTTTTTTCTGGTCTGGTACTGTGCCTCGCTCTCCTGGATATGTGCGCTGTCCGCAAGCAGGATCTCCGTGAGTGCGCAGGTCGCGCCGGTTGCATAGACCTGGCCATAATAGCCGTTTTTGTATAAGAGCGGGATAAGCCCGGCATGATCGATGTGGGCATGCGTCAGCAGCAGAAATTCGATATTTTCCGCTTTGACAGGCAGAGGAACATTTACGAAATAATCCCTGCCCTGCTCCATGCCGCAGTCAACGAGTCCATAGTGGCCGTTGATCTCTATCATTGTGCAGCTGCCGGTGACTTCATGGGCACCCCCGAGAAATGTCAGTTTCATTTTTGCCTCCTGTCAAACACTCTGTATTGCAAAAATGGAATTATTCGTTTTACTTTATTATTATATAATATATGCGTGTTTGTGGAAATAATTATATGGAGGTTTTATCATGACCATTCAGGAGATCGTAGACAAGATACTTGATTTTCATCCGCCCATAACCCGCCCGGAAACAGTTGATGTATTTAAATGCGGAGACCCTTCTGCCGAATGCACAGGAATAGCAGTGACCTGCTTTGCATCTACACGGGTAATACAGAAAGCGATCGGGCTTGGAGTCAATTTTATAATCACCCACGAGCCGACATTCTTCAACGACCCGGAAGAAACTGATTTTCTTGAAGGAAACAGGGCGTACATTGAAAAGAAACGCCTCATCGATGAGAACGGCATTGTCATATGGCGCGACCACGACCATATCCACGGACCCGGCAAGCCCGGCATGCCGGTTGAGGAAAGGGAATTTACCGACTTTATCTTTTACGGTATCATGGAAACGCTCGGATGGAGGAAATTTCTCATCGGCAGCGAGAAAAAGCCGCTGGAATACAGGATGCCCGGAAGAACCGTCAGGGATATCGCTGAAGAGCTTATTGACAAGCTGAACCTTAACGGCATCAGAGTCATAGGCGACAAAAACGCGCCTGCTGAAAAAGTATTTATCACGGAGCATATCTCCGGCCGTTTTGATAACAAGAAGATCAAGAAGATCGAAGATGAGGACTTTGACGTCATCATCCCTCTTGAGACGATCGACTGGACGATCGCGGAATATGTTCTTGATTCCTGCACTGCGGGGAATCCCAAGGCGATCCTCAGCATGGGCCACTTCAACTTTGAAGAGCCCGGCATGAAATACATGGCTGATAAATGGCTGCCTGAGCTGATAAACAACGAGGTGCCTGTACATTTTATCCCTTGTGCAGATACTTATGATTACATTGTAAAATAAACTGTCCGGAGGATGCCAACCATGAAAGTCGTATTTCGTATCGATGATGTCGGCTATTCAGATATCAGCAACCTGGGAGCTTTTAAATCAATAGACCATGGAGTTGCATCCATGGTGGAGCTCATGCCCGACACTCCCGGTGCAATAAAAGCCCTGGAGTTTCTGCGCCAGAGGCCGTGGATCTCTGTGAACTGGCACAGTCACTTCTGGGGATCTCCTGTGGCAGGAGCTGAAAATGTTCCTTCCCTTATCGCGGAAGACGGAAGGTTCACCACTGATCACAAGATCCACAGACCGATAACAGATAATTGGGACCTTGAAGAACTCATTACTGAATGCAGGGCTCAGGTCATGCGTTTCGTAAAAGTTCTCGGACATGCGCCGGATGCGACAGATGTAGGCGACACATCTTCAAGCATTATCGCAAAGGCAAAGAAGATCGTATGTGACGAATTCGGAATAGCATACGGTTATTCAAATTACTGGCATTATGGTCCCGGTTTTATCAAAGGCCATATGACCGGACCAAACATTTCTCCTTTTTACAATGCGGAAAAATGGGGTGATAAAAAGATCTTTGAGTATGAAAACTTCGGACGCCCGGGACTCCTTCTGATGGATTACAGAAAATATGATCCCATGGAAATGATCAAGACCATGCCTGAATCGGATAACATCTGGGTGCGCTCTTCCCACCCGGGATATGTTTGTGATCTTGTGTGGGACGACACATGGGATAACTGCAGCATTACCCGATGCAAAGACGTGGAGATGCTGTGTTCTGAGGAGATGAGATCCTGGATACTGGAGCGTAATGTTGAGATCATCAATCTTCATGACGCTTTATATGGAACGCATGACTACCAGGATCACCTTATCCGGATCGGCAGTCCTCTTGCGTTCGCCGGGAAAGGAGGTTCAAGATGAGCCTGATAATCTGTGCAAAAGACATCGGTTTAACAGAAGTTTGCAGCATGGGGACCATTGACGCTATCTCACACGGATGTGTAACGGCTGCAGCTGTCTTCCTGAACATGCCCGGAACAGAATATGCTCTGCAAAAGCTCTCTGAAACGCCATGGGTCAGCCTTATCTGGCAGGTTTCAGACACAGGCCGCAATCCTTTGCAAAGCGGGCAGGAAGAGCTGCTTGAGTATGAAGTACTTAACTGCATCCGCATCTATGGAAAAGCCCCGTGCGCTGCCCTTATTGAGAGCGATACTCTCGCAAAACCTGCCCGGAAGATATGCGAAAAGTACGGGATCGCGCATGACTGGCTCGGAAAAGATATAATCCCGGTTGCACAGTCATCTGTGGGACTCGGTTTTGATAACTTCCCTCAGTATGACCCCGAAGAACAGTTCTTCTCTTTTGATTCATCAAATGGCATATATTTCATCAGCACCCATCCGGGATTTCTAGACGATATTTCAATGGCTGCAACGCTTGATACCGACTACAGCGTACACCGTCTGGCAGATCAAAGGCTTCTATGTTCAGATGATTTCCGCAAAAAGCTATTAAGCCGGCACGAGCTTATCAGTCCGGATGATGCCTTATAATCGCCGCCACCCTTAAAAAGGGTGGTTCGGCGGTGGCTGTAAGCCCTTGTTACCGACCGGCGTCTCAAGGCGCTG
>SVDE01000243.1 GCA_015057955.1 Lachnospiraceae bacterium
TCCATCGACTGGTCTGAGTAAAGCAGCATCTCGCTTTCACCGCAGCTTATCATATCAGCCAGGAATCTGGTCACAGCTGTTCTTAATCCGTCGATCCCGATATACCTTACTTCACCGCCGACGGGCTCACCGCTGCCTTCTTCTTCTGATCTGCTTATTATTTCATCCAGCCCGGGTTTTTCCGGAACCGTTTCAATCATCTTCTTTATAAGCCTGTCTACCGACCCTATAGTCTCAATGAGTTCATTAGCGGCCATGTGTACGCTGGTGTCCTCATATCCGAAAAGCCATAGTTTGAGCTCGTCTGCACCATCTTCGCCTGTAAGAACATCCTGCGGAATACAGGTCTGCGCTGACAGTTCGGGCAGTTTTCCGCCTTCCGCCATGCGGTCAAATATGGTCCTGCAGATCTGAATAAGGTAAGGGGACTGATACTTTGGCATGCGCTCGCCGCGGCGGAGCCTGCTGATGTAAGAAGGATCAAGGCCCACTGCAAATCCCAGCCTGCGGTTGCTTAAACCGGCTGTCTGCATCAGGCCGTCGAGACGCTTTGCAAACTCTGTTGACGGCAGCGATTCCTGAAGACTGGCTGTGGATTTTTCGCTGTCACGCTTTTTATATGTCCTGACATATGGAGGCTCATCTTCAAAAAGCCATCCGATAAGCTTTTCTCTCAGCGCCTCGTCGCTGTCTCTGAGTTCCGCGCCGCAGAGCTCTGCAAGTCTGCCTTTCATATGCCTCTGTTCTGCAATCACCATAAGACCACCTGTAAGGGAGCGTATGGTCGGGCTTGAAGCGGGAGGCGTCCGGACTCCGTTTTTCACCCGGTTAAGATTAGACGGAGTGCAGCCTCCGGCTTTGGCGACATCACTTATGCTGACATCCATGACCTCAAGTATCGTTTGTATCCTGTCCGATAACATAGTTCAAATCCTTTCTTTGCGTGGCATCCGTGACAAGGGACTCGGTGACGGGGGACGGTTCTCCGGCCGGGGCAGCTGCAGCCGGTCATGCGACACGGGCATAGCGAGAAACACCGGCAGCCCCGATGATTGTAATTATAACACGCGCCGATGTCCCCCGCCTCTAAGCGGAGCGAAGGCGGCGGGGGACATCGGCGCGTGTTGAATTCTCTCGCTCCGTCACTGACGTGCGAGCACGCCGTGAGCTACGCTCGGAATTTAATATCACCAATATAGCGGCGTGACAAATTTGGCACATGTGCCAGAATGTTGACACATCTTGAAAACACAGAATCCTTGCATTATTCTCAAATCAGAGAGAGCAAAGAGGGTGACAAAGGGACGCTTCTCAATGTCACATGATGCCCTGATACCCTGGCAACGCTGAGTGAAAGGAGGCCTGTATTATGAAGAAACTTCTGATTCTGTTATTGACCATCATAATGGCTTTGACGATGGCCGCCTGCGGCTCTTCGTCTGATACATCATCCCAGGATGACGCAGCGGAAAACGGACAGGCTGCTGAAGAAGAGACTGCAGAGGCTGCGGTGCATCCTTATGCGTGGATAGGATTTCAGGATATGCCTGAATGCGGCTACCTGAACGCTCTTGCGGCAAACCACTATTACAAAGAGTCTGACATGTACATAGAGGGAATGTCATATGTAAGCAAGCAGATCAATGCAGTGGACGGCATTAATTCTTATAAAGAAAATGAAAACAGCAAAGTATGGTCAATAGAAGGAAAGAGTCTGTCAGTAAATGAGAGCTCCAGGCAATACATGGAGTCAGATATGAGCGACCTGGCAGAGAATGCAAAGGAACAATATAAATCTGCCATGGAAAGCGGTACCAACTTATACGGCCGCGAGCTGAAGGGCACCGGAAAAGAGGCTGTGCCGATCCAGGAAGAAGACAGCAATGAATATGAGTACTATGAGTACTGTTATCCTGAAATTGAGGCGAGCGGCGACACCACGGTAATCGAGCGCTACTACCTTAAGGACGGAGATGTATACGCGATTTATAATAAGACGACCATGGGTGACACAGTCATTGAAAGTACAGAGATAATTAAGAAGATTTCCGAAGACATCCCTGAGGGTACATTCGACCTGCCGGATCTTTCGGACTATGAAAAGATTGAATTATAACACGAGCTGAAGCTCCGGCGCGTGTTGAATTCTCTCGCTCCGTCACTGACGTGCGAGCACGCCGTGAGCTACGCTCGGATTTTTAACAAATGCATAAATGAGGAGGTAAAGCGCAATGAAAAAAACACTACTAATATTGATCGCAGTGATCGGCACCCTTCTTCTGGCTGCATGCGGCGGGGGAGGCGGCACACAGACGATAGAGTTTCAGGGGATCACAATGGAGATCCCGTCAAACTGGAAGGCTGAAGAAAGCACTCTCTCGGATGATTATGCCATATATGAAAAGAAAAACAGCAAAGGGCATGAGTATAAGCTGATGCTCACCGATACATTTGGACTTATGGACGATGGCACCTACGATCTGGAAGCGGCCGGAGCATTCTTCAAGGAAGTGACCGAAGACAATGCATCTTATTCTGATCCGTCCGACCCTGTCGCAGGGACGTTTGCCGGCAAGTATGACATGCATACGATCGAATGCACCTACAACATGACCGGTATATCGAAGGACGGCGCCAAGGAAGTATCATATCCGTGCAAGCTGATACGCATCTACATGGGCGACCACGATGTGGAGCTGCAGTTCAGCACGGTGGATGCTGATTTTGAAGCTTTCGATAATGCCGTTGCCGGAGCAACATGCGAGTAGTCCTCATACAACACTAATTGAATTCGGCTGCTGCGCAAAAGAGCGCGGCAGCCTTTTAAAGTGCATCTAATCGTGGGCGATAGGTAAATGGCAGATCATCCGTGCGCGGCGGGGTATCTGCTGTATTGATTGTCACCCGGATTGAGGGCAAAAGGCGCTAGAAGAAAACTGGTAAAAAAGCCATCTGCAGATTTCTATCAGGAAACAACATATGGAAATGATGATG
>SVDE01000244.1 GCA_015057955.1 Lachnospiraceae bacterium
CGTATGAGATGCGGCTGCTTCTGTCCCTGACCAATGCAGTCGGTGCAGGCAGGATGCGTCAGGCCACCAGAGAACTATTAAAGGCGTATATCCACGGGCTGGACAGCGCAGCGCTGGATGATGTGTTCGAGCTTCTGGCATGGAACCAGGGCATTGGATATTTCAGCTCCGAGATTGGACCATCCACACTGTTTGCAGCGTATAAGACCATCAAGGGCATGGAAAAACAGGGCAAAGCCAGGGGAGAAATCTGCGCAGCACTGAAAGAAAAATTCGGGGAGAAGAACCCGGAAGTCAAAGTAATGTAACAACGTAAAGGCGGTGAATAAAATGATAATTACGAAAGACACGAAACTGGCAGATCTTCTGCAGACCTATCCATGGTTGAAAGAAGAAATGACTAAGGTCAGCGACAAATTCAAAATGTTGAACACGCCGGTGGGAAAAATCATGCTGAAGAAAGCAACGATTGCAGAAATGAGCAAAAGGTCAGGCATTGAAACCGATCAGATTATCAGCAAACTGACCGAGATGATAGAAAAGCATAGATAACAGAGGTGTGATGATCATGAAGGAAAAAGTCGGAGAAGTATTCTCGATCACAAAGGACAATGAACCGGTTCCCGGCTGCACGATTTCAAAGGCCATCACGGAAGGAACGACTGATATTATCTATTTTTCCCTGGCGAAGAATACCGATATCAGTGCAGAAATCTATCCGTATCACAAGCTTTTGCTGGTGGACAGCGGCAGCCTGGAGGTGTACGGAACAGAAGGAACAGTGCAAAGGCTGGAAACAGGAGATGCTATATTCACAGATGTCGATACGCCTGTAGGCATGCGCACCGATAAATCAGCTGTATATACAGAAATCGAAATAGGGAGGAAAGATAAAATGAACGATTTGATCAAGGCAGGAGAAAGCTTCAAACTGGCGGAACTGGTTCCGTACAGAGAAGGTAAAATAGTCAATATGGACGTAGTCCACAACGATAAGATGAAATTCGTGGTGATGGCCTTTGCGGAAGGAACCGGACTGTCGGAGCATGCTGCACCGGGTGAAGCGCTGGTGTTTGCCCTGGATGGAGAAGCGATCATTGGATATGAAGGAAAAGAGCACCGAATGAAAGCGGGTGAGACGTTCCACTTTGCCAAAGGCGGACTCCATTCCGTCAAAGCGGATCACAGATTCAAAATGGCACTTTTGTTAACATTGGAATAAGAAAGGACGGGTGAACGAGATGAGAGCGTTTGTTGACCATGATACGTGTATCGGATGCGGTGTCTGCGCTGCACTCGCGGCGGACGTGTTCGAAATGAACGAAAAAGGCAAAGCCGTAGCGGTCGCTGATACGACAGAAGAGAACAGAGGCGAAGTGATGGATGCAATCGATGCCTGTCCGGTATCGGCAATCCGAGAGGAGGAAAAAAATGAGAAAACAGGTAAAGAATAACGTCAGCTGGGTAGGATACATGGACTGGGAACTGGAGACCTTCCATGGGGATGAATACTCCATCCTGAACGGATCCAGTCAGAATGCCTATCTGATCGAAGAGGAGAAGACCGTGCTGGTGGACACCGTATGGCTGCCTCACAGGGATGAGTTCATTGAGAATCTCAGGACGGAAGGCGTTCTGGATAAGATTGACTGCATCGTCGTCAATCATGGTGAGCAGGATCATTCCGGCACGCTGCCGGCGCTGATGAAAGAGATTCCCGGCACACCGATTTACTGCACCGCCAATGCGGTAAAGAGCCTGGAAGGACAGTACGGCAAGTTGGGGTGGGATTTCCACACCGTTAAAACTGGTGACAGCCTGGATATCGGAAACGACAAGAAACTGATCTTTGTCGAAATGAGAATGCTCCACTGGCCGGATTCCATGGCCACCTACATGACCGGTGACAACATCCTGTTCTCCATGGATGCTTTCGGGCAGCATTTCGCGGTGGAAGAACTGTTCAACGACAAGGCGGACCAATCTTTGCTATATAAGGAAGCTATGAAGTATTTCGCCAACATCTTGAATCCGTTTGCACCTTTCGTGACGAGAAAGCTGGACGAAATCGGTAAACTGAATCTGCCCATTGATATCATCGCACCGTCTCACGGCGTGATATGGAGAAAGGAGCCGATGCAGATTGTGACCAAATACGCCGAGTGGGCGGATGCCTATAAGGAGAACCAGATCACAGTAGCTTACGATACGATGTGGGAAGGGACAGCAAAATTGGCACATGCTATTGCGGCTGAGATCAACAAGCAGGATCCGGAAACCACAGTCAAAGTCTTCAACATTGCCAAAACCGATAAGAACGAACTGATGACGGAAGTCTTCAAGTCAAAGGCAATCGCTGTCGGATCACCTACCTGCGTCAACGACATCCTGACCAGTGTGGCGGGATGGTTGTCCTTCCTGAAGACGCTGAAGTTCAAAAACAAGAAAGCGGCAGCCTTCGGGTGCTATGGATGGAGCGGCGAATCCGTGAAGATACTTCAGGAAAAATTGATCGAAGCAGGTTTCGCTGTTACAGAGGAACACGTGAGATCCTGCTGGAATCCGGATGAAGAAGACTATGCTATTATCCCGGCTCTGGCCAAAGCATTGCTTTCGGAGGAGAAATAAAGATGATCAGAAAGATAATCCATATAGACGAAGAAAAATGCAACGGCTGCGGCCCTTTGCGCGGACGCATGCCACGAGGGTGCGATTGAAATGGTTGACGGCAAGGCGAAACTTGTAAGAGAAAACTTCTGCGACGGATTCGGCGACTGTCTGCCGACCTGTCCGACGGGTGCAATCACTTTCGAAGAGCGGGAAGCGTCGGAATACGATGAAGCAGCGGTGAAAGTGCATCAGCGGATGCAGGAACTCCTCGGCGGGGGAGGATGCCCGGGATCGAGCGTGTCGCAGTTTGCCGG
>SVDE01000006.1 GCA_015057955.1 Lachnospiraceae bacterium
TTCTAACAGCTTAAGCAATAAGATGGATAAGATCCTTACTGGATGTAAGGTATCTCAACCAAAATATATTGTAGTAGGAGGGGGAAACTCCTGAAGACGCTCTTGCTCGTGAGATAAAAGAAGAATTGGATACAGAAATCGAAGTCGGTGATTATATTATGACCGTCGAGTATGACTATCCGGAATTTCATCTTTCTATGGATTGCTTTTGGTGCAGCATAATAAGTGGGAAACTTACATTATTAGAGCACGAAGCTGCCAAGTGGCTACCTTTGGATGATCTTAGGCAGGTGAAGTGGCTGCCGGCAGATCTGGTGATAATTGAGAGAATTGAGAAAGAATAAAGGACATGAAACCCGAAACCATATCCCGCATTAGAAATTTTACTATCGACCGTGACTGGGACCAGTTCCATAGTCCTGCAAATCTTGCAAAATCCATATCCATAGAGGCAAACGAACTCCTGGAATGCTTCCAGTGGAGCGATACAGACTATGACCTCGAGCATGTTAAAGAAGAACTTGCTGATGTAATAGTATATTGCCAAGACATGCTGGATAAGCTGGGTTTGGATGTCGACGAAATCGTAAATGCCAAGATGGCGAAGAACGAAGCAAAGTATCCGGTAGAGAAGGCATTTGGCAGCGCTGCAAAGTATGACCAGCTGTGAAATAAAGGGTAAAAATTATGTCATCAACCAAAGAATATCTTAACTTCATCCTGGAACAGCTATCGGAATTGGACGATATATCGTACAAGGCCATGATGGGGGAATTCATCATTTACTATAAGGGGAAGATCGTTGGCGGGATCTATGACGACAGATTCCTGGTCAAGCCTGTGAAGGCTGCAAGGGACTTTATGCCGGAGGCTGAATTGGAACTGCCGTATGAAGGCGCCAAGGAAATGCTTCTGGTGGACAATGTTGATAATAAAGAATATCTGCGGGATCTGCTGGATGCGATGTTTGATGAACTTCCGGCTCCGAAGAAGAAATAGGCTATATGAGACTGGAGAACCAAGATGGTCAGAGAAGCCGGCAAAACCGATCTTAGTATTGTAAGAGAGATCACTCAAACAACCATAAGATCCATATATCCGAGATACTATCCGGCGGGTGCGGTAGAGTTCTTTTCAAAGTATCATTCGGATGAGAATATCATGGCAGATCTCCTTGCCGGCAAGGTCTATATTTTATATGCTGATGAAGTACCGGTTGGCACTGTAACCATTTCGGAAAACCATATCAACAGGCTGTTTGTCCTGCCTGAACATCAGCATAAAGGCTATGGAAAGGTACTTTTGGATCTAGCAGAGAAGAAGGTATTTGAAAACTACGATCATGCCGAGATCGATGCTTCATTTCCCGCAAAGAAGATGTATATTAAGCGCGGATACAAAGAGATAGAGTATGGCATCATAACAACGGATAACGGGGATCATCTCTGTTTTGATATCATGAGATTGGAAAGATAAATGATCACCAAAGAGCAGGCCAGACAATTCATCCTTGCCAAGCAGGGACTCATAGGGGATTACCGCTTCGTAGGACAGCAGGGGGCATATGATTATGTCCGCCAGGCAGGGTGCATACAGTTTGATCCGATAGATGTGTGCGGGAATAATCCTGCGCTGACTTTGCAGTCCAGGGTAAAAGGCTTCAGGAAGCAGATGCTTCAGGACCTTTTATACAAAGACCGCAAACTGGTTGATTATGCAGATAAAGAATTGGCCATCTGGCCTACAGAAGACTGGCCTTATTTCTCATTTTACAGGGAGCGGAGCCGCAAGCTTGGAGAAACATTTGACGGGCTGGAAGAGTTGAAGGAGCAGGCGATCGCTTATATCGATGAGAATGGTCCGGTCAACAGCGATACACTTCCCCTTGAAGGTCGGATCTTCTGGCATTCATCCATGCATTGGAGCGGTAACTGGCATGGACAGTCGCCGGCGGCAAGGTCTGTATTAGAGCAGCTGTACACTGACGGAGAACTGATCATCCACCATAAAAAAGGAAGCCGCAAGTTCTATGATCTTGCAGCGAAGCATTTGCCTGAGCATGTGCTTAGTGCAGAGAATCCATGTAAAGATGAGACCGAGCTCTTGTGCTGGCGTGTGCTCAGAAGGATTGGGGCAGTTGGGCTCCTGTGGGATAAGAACACCACAGCATTTCTCGGGATCAACATAAATGCTGAAAAGCGAAAGAGCATCCTTGCCAAACTGACGGATGAGGGAAAGATCTGCCCTGTCACAGTGGAAGGAATAAAGACGCCTTTCTATTATCTGGCAGAAGACGATGCCCTGATGAAGGAGGTCGTGAGCGGCCAGGCGGATCTGAAGCCGCGCATGTCTTTTATTGCCCCGCTGGATCCGCTTATGTGGGATAAAGCACTGATCGCATCATTATGGGACTTCACATATGCTTGGGAGATATATGTCCCTGCAGCTAAGCGCAAGTATGGTTATTACACCCTTCCGATCCTATATGGTGACCGGTTTGTCGGCAGGATCGAGCCCGTGCCGGACCGCAAAGAAGGCGTCCTTCGTGTGAAGGGCCTCTGGTGGGAACCGAAAGTCCGACAGACAAAGAAGCTGAATACTGCTTTGGAGCGGACCCTTCGGGAATTTGGCAAGTTTAACGACTGCACTCCTATGAAATAACAATGATAAACATAAAAGACATCGAAGCACAGGCTGCATTCTGGGATGCCAAAGCAAAGCCTTGCTCAGCTTATGAAAGAAGAAGTGAATATGCAGATGAATTCCTGCGCCGCAGCGGATTACAGCCCGGAGAAACCGTGTTTGATATGGGCTGTGGTTCCGGAACGCTGTGCCTGCCGCTTGCGGACGATGGTCACAAAGTCTTCTGCGCAGATCTGTCAGAGAAAATGCTGCAGTCGGTCAGGGATGTGATCGAAGAAGAGGGCATTAGCCTGCTCTCGCTTAAGAAACTTTCCTGGCAGGAGGACTGGGATCAGTATGATCTCCCGGTATGCGACCTGGCCTTTGCCAGCAGAAGTATGTTCGGGGTTGATCCGGCCAATTGTGCGGCAAAGCTTTCCGGCAGAGCTAAAAGAAGAGTATGCATAAGTCTGCCGGTCAATTCAGACAAGTTCACTGATCCGGGGTCACCATATGATCTGAGTGGCAGAAACCTTAATGCGTTTGCGAAGCAGTGTATTGATGCTGTCCGGAAGCTCGGGTTTACACCTGTGCTTGAATACATGGATCATGGAATGAAAGACGGCATCCCCACCTGGGCGTTTATCAGGTGGGATGTATAATGGCAGGGACATTTGAAAGGTATAAACAGAGCATGGGCGTGTTATATTTCGTAAGACACGGACAGACCGTGTGGAATGTTGCAAATAAGATATGCGGGGCAACTGACATTGCGCTGACCGAGCTTGGTCATCAGCAGGCCATTGAAACAGGACATAAGATCCTCGAAGAAGGCATTCAGGCTGATGAGATTCTGTACTCGCCGCTGATAAGGGCGGCTGATACAGCCAGACACATTTCAGAGATCACCGGCATACCTGCCAGAGAGGAGCCTCGCCTAAAGGAACAGCACTTTGGCAAATGGGAGGGTACCCCACGTGACGGAAAGGATTTCGAGAAAGCCAAGGCCTGCTTTGTGACTGATTGGGATGGCGGCGAATCCATGATGCGTGTAGGGCAGAGGATGTATAATCTTCTGGATGAGATCACACAGAGTGACAAGACTTACATCCTGGTTGCCCATAACGGCATCGCCAGGATGGTCCAGTCCTACTTTTACAACATGACAAATGAATCATTTGCAAGATTCGGTGTCCCTAACTGTGAAATATTGAGATACGAATTTTGAATGTAGTGGTGGCATTTGTATAGAGAGTGACATATGACACGAGGAACTAAAGTAAGATCGATCCTTGCGCTTGTATTTGGCATCATCGCCCTGAACGGCGCTGTTACGGGTATATTTGAGGCTCTTCTTCTGGGAAGTGTCCTGGTTCCCTATAGTTCACTGTATGAAAGCGGCGGCAGTCTCATTTTTTATGGCGTTGCGAATTTCGCGCATGTGATCTCATATGTTGCATTTGTGGTCATATCATTTGCATGTGCGGCTGAGGCTATCGGGTTTGGCATCCCTTCGCTCATCCTTAGTTTTTGGGCTGCTCCGGGAAGTAAGATGAAGTTATTTTCAAGGATATTTTCCATCGCAGGTATGGCCGGCGGAGCGACAGTGCTCCTTTTGATCATTATTTTCCTGCTGTGATGATTAAAAACTGCAGGATGACTTTCCCAAATCTCCGGACTTTCTCGCGAAAATGACATCTTACTCATGAGATTGGGGAAAGAAACCATAAGATATGCGGCAATAGTTTCCCCAATCTCCGCAATCACAGCGGAAAATCATCATTACTCCCGGAGATTTGGGAAACTGCCTGAACTATATTGTTCATGGCGTTCGCCGGCGCATGATGTTTGGAGGATTAAATGGATTACAGGATCATGAATGGCATCTGTTATGCCAGAATAGATAAAGGTGAAGAGATAATTGAAAGCCTGCTCGACATTTGCCGCGCGCAGGGCATTAAGTCGGCTGTATTTACCGGCATAGGCGGATGCAGCCGGGCGGAGCTTCAGACATTTATTCCGGAAGAAGGTACATTTGAGACCGAAACGCTGCAGGGCATGCTGGAGCTGATAAACATTACCGGCAATATAGTCTCGGATGATGACGATCAGCTGTTCCATCATACGCATGCTGTGTTCTCATACAAACAGGGAGCGGAGCACAAGATGGCAGCCGGGCATATCAAGTCCGTTGAAGTTCTTTATACGGCGGAGATAGAACTAAGGCCTGTAACCGGCGGAGTGATCCGCAGAAAGTATGATCCTGAGACGGGCACAGGTTTCTGGAATTTTGATTAATAAAACTCACGGAGGTGTATATTATGAGCAAAGTATTAGTAGCATATTTCAGTGCAAGCAATGTAACAGCGAAGGCAGCAGCCAAGGTTGCCGAGATCGCAGGGGCTGATCTGTTCGAAATCAAGCCGGCTGTACCTTATACCAAGGCGGACCTCAACTGGATGGACAAGAAATCCAGGTCAAGCGTTGAGATGAATGACAAGAGCTCCAGACCGGAAGTGGCAGAAAAACTGGAGAACATGGCTGACTATGATGTGATCCTTCTGGGATTCCCAATCTGGTGGTATGTTGCGCCTACAATCATCAATACATTTCTTGAGCAGTATGACTTCAGCAACAAGAAGATCGTTCTGTTCGCAACCTCAGGCGGCAGCGGATTCGGCAAGGCTGTTGAAGGCCTGAAGGTAAGCGTTGATCCTTCATGCACAATTACCGAGGGCGCGATCCTGAACAGAGGCATTTCCGAGGATGTAGTGAAGGGCTGGATTTAACATAGCTGCCCGTTAAAGGGACATTCATACGAAAAAGTTGAAAAAATTCAAAGTAAAAGTGCGAAAAAGTTGAAAAAATTCAAATAATTTGCATTTTCGCTTTGAATTTTTTATAATGGCTTCGAAAGCATCATGTTGAACAGCAAAGTGGTGAGTGAAAAAATGTATAGAAAATTCATTGAAACCCTGAGACGGTGGGAAGCAAATAATACAAAAGAGCCGCTCCTGATTACCGGTGCAAGGCAGGTGGGGAAGACCTGGCTGATAAAGGAATTCTGTTCAAAAGAATACGACGATCATCTGTATCTGAACTTTGAAAGCGAGCCTCAGCTGGCAAGCATATTTGAGTCAAGTCTGGATCCAAAGGAAATAATCCGCAGGCTTGGAGTATTTGCAGGGCGTCCGGTCAGTTCACAGACAGCATTGATATTTGATGAGATACAGAAATGTGAAAAGGCGGTTACTTCACTGAAGTATTTTTGCGAAGCTGAGGAAAACTACAGAGTGATCGGCGCGGGGAGTCTGTTGGGAGTCAAGATCAACCGATTCGAGTCGTCATTTCCGGTTGGCAAGGTTAAAGTGGTAAATCTTCCTCCAATGGATTTTGAGGAATTCCTGCTGGCGTCCGGAGAGGGGCTGCTTGCTGAAGAGATAAGAAATTCATATAACAAGATGCAAAAATTGCCCGAATTATTGCATGAAAAGACAATTCGTCTGTACCATGATTATCTGTATGTGGGTGGAATGCCCAGATGTATTAATGACTATGTTCAGAATGGATGCGATATTTCATATTTCGATCGTGAACTGCAGGGAAACATTATCCTGGCTTATACTGCTGATATGAGCAAGTATACCTCCGGAGCGGCTGAAAGCGTCAAGATCAGGGAAATATATGATTCAGTTCCTCGTCAGCTTGCCAGAGAAAATCCTAAATTCAAATATAAGGACATACGGGGAAATGCAAATAAAAGAGATTTCCATCTGCCTCTGGACTGGCTCGTTTCTTCCGGAATTGTAATAAAAGTTGTAAAGGCGGAGCTGCCGCAAAATCCCCTGAAAGCATATGAAAATGAAAGCATATTTAAAGTCTATATGTCAGATGTGGGATTGCTTTCATTTGCAAGCGGAGTGAATTATAAGAGCTTTATTTCAGCAGAGGATAATATTTTCAAGGGCGCCATTACTGAAAACTATGTGATACAGTCCCTGGCTTCTCAGGGGCGAAGCCTGTTCTACTTCAAACCTGACGAGAGCATGGAGATAGATGTTTTACTGGAAGATGGAGACAGCGTGATCCCTGTTGAGATCAAGTCCGGCAGACATAAACGGTCAACCAGTTTGAAAAACTATAATAACAAATTTGTTCCTCAAAAAATGATAAGGATCTCCGAAAATAATTTTGGACAGGCAGATAATCTGATATCCATACCGCTATATGCGGTTTTCTGCATCTAAAATGGCAAACATCGTTCAGCAACATCGAACGCTATGAACTACAGAGAATACGGCAGTGAAAATAAAGAAGTGATAATGTTCCTGCACGGAGGAGGCCTGTCCTGGTGGAACTACCGGGAAGAGGCGGAAATGCTGCAGGACAGATACCGTGTGGTCATACCCATCCTGGACGGGCACTCCGGAAGCGACAGGCATTTTACATCCATAGAGGACAACGCGGCAGAGATCATCGCCTTTATAGATGAGCATTTTGGCGGAAGCGTCCTCATGATCGGAGGCCTTTCCTTCGGCGCGCAGATATTGGTTGAGATCCTCTCAGAGCGGAAGGACATCTGCCGTCATGCGCTGGTCGAAAGCGCGATGGTAGAACCGTCTCAGTTTACCAATTCAATGATAAAGTCCGCATTCGGCAGCAGCTTCTGGCTGATAAAACAAAGGTGGTTTGCCAAGCTGCAGTTCAAGTCAATGCACATGAAACCGGAGCTTTTCGAGGATTATTACAGAGATACCTGCGCCGTTGAGAAGGAAGACCTGATCGCATTGCTTCAGGCCAATACCGCATATGAACTGAAGGAGTCTTTCAAAGACAGCCAGGCAGACGTGCACATTTACATCGGCCAGAAAGAGAACAAAGGGATCAGGGCATCTGCCTTACAGATGCAGTCGGTCAAACCGGGTACTTCCCTGGACATCCTGCCCAGGCTCTATCACGGAGAGTTTTCCATAAACCACGCGGATGATTATGTAAGGGAAGTAGAACTGATCCTGAACGGAGTTAAGTAATGAGATTGGAAACAGAAAGATTAATACTGAGGCCCTGGGAAGACAGCGACGCAGAGGACCTGTATATTTATGCGACTGATCCCGATGTGGGTCCGATCACCGGATGGCCCATGCATAAAAGCATCGATGAGAGCCGCGATGTGATAAAGAATGTCTTAAACGGTCCTGAGGCATATGCCATCTGCCTGAAAGAAGACGGCAGGGCTATCGGCGATATAGAACTGAAGCTGAACGGACACACGAACATGACCGACCGCGATGACGAATGCGAGCTGGGGTTCTGGCTCGGAAAGCAATTCTGGGGCAGGGGCATCATGCCTGAAGCTTCGAACGAGCTGCTGCGTCGTGCATTTGAAGACCTGGGCATGCAGAAGGTATGGTGCGGCTACTATGACGGCAATAACAAGTCCAAGCGCGTCCAGGAAAAATGCGGATTCAAATATCAGTGCACTAATGAAAATGTGGATGTCCCGCTGATGCATGAGAAAAGGACTGAGCATATAAACTTCATTACAAAGGAGGACTGGATGTCCATTCACAGAAAAACGATCTATCTTGCAGGAGGATGCTTCTGGGGAATGCAGAAGTACTTTGACCAGTTTGACGGAGTTGTCTCTACCGAAGTCGGCTACGCGAACGGGCCGGATGCGGCGCCGTCCTATGAAGACGTCTGTAACGACAGCGGTCACGCCGAAACCGTACGCATTGTCTACGATGGAGCGGTGACCGACCTGAAGGAACTCCTTCACAAGTACTTCCTTGTCATCGATCCTTTATCTGTCAACAGGCAGGGACACGACACAGGGATCCAGTACAGGACAGGGATCTACTACACCGATGAGGCCCAGCTGCCTGATATCCGGGAAGTATACGGCGAGATAGAGGCGAAGGCCGGGCAGAAGCTGGCTGTCGTCGTGGAACCTTTAAAGAACTTCTTCTCTGCTGAGGAGTACCACCAGAAGTACCTGGACAAGAACCCGGGCGGGTATTGCCATATACCGAAAGAGATGTTTACTTTAAAGTGACATTAATTGTGTAGCCTTCCTAAATCTCGGTGATAAAAGTCAAAAAACACGCAGTAGTGCGGAGATTTAGGAAGTTCAAGACTCTCACCACCCCCATCCAGCCTGTTTTTTGGAAAAAAATCGAAAAAACCGTGCGTTTGGGGAGGAAGGTAAAACACATGGAAGTCATCAACAGCGAATGGTTCATGAAAGGCTGCGCTCCGGACGATCCGAAGCGGGTTCATACAATAGATGAAGCGGCTGACCTGATCAGAAAGGTCGGCTTCCTTCCGCTGTTTTCAAATAACATTCCCGGGTTCTCGCTCGAAGAGCATGTGACGCCTGATAGCTGGTGGACAGACGATCCGGAGCACGACCCATGGTCGTGGAGGCAGATCCTGGCCAAGTACAAGGACATTGCCTACGGCAAGTTCTTTGAAAAGAAGGCCGGCTTCATCTCGAAGAAATGGTTTCCAATATTTGCCAACTACAGAAGGAACGGATATGACTTTGATGCCCTCTTTGACGATGAGCTTGCGTCCCGCAGGGCGAAGAAGCTCATGGATGAATTCGAAGGCGGCAGGGAATGGCTGTCATTTGAAGTGAAGGAAAAGGCAGGCTTTGGAAAAGGCGGAGAGAAGAACTTCGAAGGAACCCTTTCAGACCTGCAGATGCAGACTTATCTTATCGCGAGCGATTTCAGGCAGAAGGTCAACAAGAAGGGTGAGCCTTACGGCTGGCACATAGCCGCGCTCACCATGCCTGAGAACAAGTTCGGCTACAAGTTCGTGACAGGTAAATACAGTGAGAAGCCTTCTGAGTCCTGGGAGAGGATCGTAAAGCAGATCCGGAAACATTTTCCCGGGGCGAACGAAAAAGAGATCCGTAAAATAATTGGGATAAAGTATCCGGGAGGCAGCAGATGAACACAGCTGAATCTCTGGCGGCACTTCAGATACAGGCGAAGAACGATCCCGCGCTTGCGGGGCGCTTCCTGCAGACGCGCGAATCCGAGCATCCGCTCAGGGACTTTTGCAAATTGTGCCGCGAGCTTGGGTATGAGATATACGAGATGGATGTCATTGCTGCAGGCGAGGAATCTTACGCCGCCATGCGCAGGGCAACCAACGGCGGAGGTGAGAACTCGCCGATGCTTGATATGGAAGATGATCTTTATGAGGAGTTCTTTGCTCCGCTGATAATAAAAAGGGAAGAAGGTAAACACGATGAAATCTAAGGTGACCAAAGCATTTCTGCTGCTGGCATTTATATTCGGCCTGGCGGCACTTGCCTTTTCACTATTTATCTATCTGGGACCGCGTGAGATGTTCTTGAGAATGTTCAATACACCAGACGCGGCAATCTCTGTTGGGGCTGTGATAGACTGGACAACGCTCATTTTTGAGGTGATAATGCTGATCTGCTATCTGATCGCATTTATTGTATTTGTTAAATCCAAGACTGTAAGCCCGGCGTTTGTAGCGGCGCTGATCCTGCTGATAGTGATCATGACGATCAGGCTGCTGTCACCGGTAATAAGTATTTTGACAACGCGGATGGTCGCCATGAAAGGTGCCGCATATATGGCGGCATTCAGCAGCCTTTCAAGCGTCCGTAATCTTATCTGCGGGCCGTTCTCATTGCTGGCGCTCGTGTTTTACTGCATAGCGTTCGGTTCGCTGTGCGTGAGGAAGAATAAATGAAAAAAATACTGTTCATCATAGGTTCATTCAGGGAAAGATCGTTTAACAGACAGCTTGCCGAACGTGCCGCAAGGTATGTGGAGCAGGGCGGGGCGAAGGCTCAGTTTCTGGAGTACAGGGACGTTCCGTTTGTAAATCAGGATATCGACTATCCGGTCCCGGAGCCGGTGGCAAGGATACGGAAGGAAGTGGCTGAAGCTGACGGGCTTTGGCTGATCTCTCCGGAATACAACCACAGCTACTCAGGCGTCATCAAGAACGCCATCGACTGGCTGTCCAGACCGGTAGATCCGCTGGATAGGAAGACTCCAAGCGCGCTGGCCGGCAAGAAGGCAGTCATCAGCGGAGCTGCGGGAAACGATGCCGCGATAGATGCCAGACTGAACATGGTCAATCTGTTAAATGCAGTCAAGGTCGAGGTCATCGGCGGCGAAGGAATGGGTGTCGCTCTTGATAAGGAGGCATTTGTTTCCGACGAATTGAAACTGAGCGATGAGGAAGAGGCACAGCTTGAAGAGCTTGCAAAAATATTGCTGGAGAGCATATGATGGAACTTAAAGAATTATTAGAGCATTTCAATAACGGGGATACGGTCGGCGAGGACTGGGAAGTGATCGGGCTGATGCGCTATTACAGCCGCGAGGCTCAGAAGATCACCATGGAGATCAACACAAAATATCACGAGCCGGAGGAGCTGGCCGAGCTTTTCTCGCAGCTGATCGGGAAGCCGGTCGGCGAGATGTTCGGGCTGTTCCCGCCTTTCTATACAGACTTCGGCAAGAACATCACGGTAGGCAGCAATGTCTTTATCAATGCCGACTGCAAGTTTCAGGACCAGGGCGGGATCACGATAGATGACGGCGCCCTGATCGGGCACGGGGTAGTGCTGGCGACGCTAAACCACGACATGGATCCGGAGAAGAGGCAGCAGCTGCATCCGGCGCCGATCCACATAGGAAAGCGCGTATGGATCGGGGCAAATGCTACCGTGATCGCCGGAGTCACCATCGGCGATAACTCAGTTGTCGCTGCGGGAGCGGTCGTCACTAAAGACGTGCCGCCGAATGTTGTTGTCGGCGGAGTGCCGGCAAGGATCATAAAGGAAATAAAGTAAACATGACATCTTATATCTGGTCTCCGGAGCTGCCGTATTCCAAGCCGGCATCTCCGGACAAAACTGTATATGAAAGCGATGTGCTCGTGATCGGCGGAGGATTCTCAGGCCTTATGGCTGCGCTTGCTGCTCGCGAGGCAGGCTGCAGCGTGGTGCTGGCTGACAAGGGGCTGCCCGGATTTTCGGGACTTACCCCGTTTGTCAGCGATACCAGATGGTTTGATCCCGACATGGGCGATGACATTGAAAAGCACGTCGCCTACCACAAAGGCGCATCGCAGTATATCGGAAACTTAAACTGGTACAGAGCCTGGTGCGAAGGATCCAAAGAGATCTATGAAGCATACAGAGACTTAGGACTCCTTGAGCAGTATCCGGACTCGGCTGAGACCGGGCACGCCCAAACCGGTGACTACAGCGGATATGCCCGCTACATCAGAAAGAAGGACAGGCATTTCCGCTTCATGGAGATCCTAAAAGAGCAGGGAGTTACGGTTGTTTCCCATACCATGATCTGGGACATCCTTATGGAGGATGGCAGGGCATGCGGAGCTGTAGGATTCCATGTCCCTTCAGGTACGAGGCAGACATTCCACGCCAAGGCAGTCGTCATGTGCATGGGTGCAGGCATATATAAGTCAGCCGGATGGCCGACAGGCGGCATCAGTTTTGACGCCATTGCGATCGGATATCGCCATGGACTTCCCGTAATCGGCCAGGAGTTCGAGGACTTCCACAAGACACGCCCGGACGCCCCGGGAAATGGGGCAAGGATGCACTGGAACGCATACCTGCATAACATCGGATTTGGCGGCGGCGACATAACGGACGAGCTCATCAAGGTTGCGGGCACAGACCGCACCAAGCTGTACAGCGACAACGTGGAAGCAGCGATCGAAGGAACTGCGCCGTTTGTCCCTTCAGAGCAGAGGCCCTGGAGCCCGCCTCCGGTGGAGAGAAGGCCTGACGACATCCGCACCATGAAGACGCTCGGCGGATCAGGCGTGATCCCGAGGATCACCGGCAATGCCGCGGGCGGAGCGCCGGGATTTGGCATGCACCTTACAAACGGGATATTCTGCGGAACAGATTCAACTGACGGAGCTACAGCGATCCCCGGACTTTACTGCGCGGGAGATGGCTGCAATGGCAGCGGAGTGTGCGGCGCATCTTACGCCGGAAGGCCCGGGTTCACTTCCAACTTCGCAGGCTTCCAAGGAAAGAGAGTCGGAGGATTTGCGGGAGAGTATGCTAAAAATATGCAGGATCTCAGGAAGGCTTCCTTAGAAACTGTCCAGACCTGTTTCGAGCAGATGGAAGAGCCCCTGCATGTGGAGAAGGGATATTCGTCTGAGTGGGCGCTTGACTGCCTGCACGGAATCATGGCTCCTATGTGGACGATACTCACGAAGAACGAAGCCTGCCTTGAGGCAGCGCTCACGCAGGTTGGTTTCATGAGAGACCACATTTGCCCGAAGCTGCAGGCAAATGACGGGCACTCGCTGCGGAGCTGCCTTGAAGTTAAGAATAAAGTGCTGGAGGCGGAGATGAAGCTGCGTGCCAGCCTTGAGCGCAAAGAGACCCGCGGCGGACACTACCGCATGGACTACCCGCTGCGTAATGACAAGGAATTTCTGTGCTACTTTGCAGCGGCCATGGCCGACGACGGAAGCATGGAGATACGGCGGATAGAGATACCGGATGAGTGGAAGGGCGACCTCAGTGCGCCTTACCTTGAGCGTTACGCTGGGAAGAGCCGCTATCCCGGAGAAATGGAGGCACTTAGATGAGCGTTATAAGATACAGCCTGGAAAACTGCATCGGCTGCCGTCTGTGCATGGAGATCTGTCCGATGGACGTGTTCCGGTTCAATGAGGAAGAGAAGAAGTCAGTTATCGCATTTCCCGAGAACTGCCAAAGCTGCGGCCAGTGTTTCTTCTTCTGCCCGGGCAAGTCGCTCGCGATCGACAATACGGCTTACGGCTATAACATCAACAGCTTCCGCGGGATCGCAAGAGACGGCATGGACAGGACCATTCTGGCACCGGAGGGCAGGCAATGATCAGGACAAGTGAAGAGATAAGCAGAAAGACCGACGAGCTGGATGAGCTGGCCATGGCTTATGAGACAGCTGTCATTGACTTTGCCGCGGGTGACTATCTGAATGATTTCTACGATTTCTATAAGCTGAAGAAAAGGGACAGCAAGCTGGTCCCTTCGCCGGACGGGTTCGAGGCAGAGCTCGCTGTGACGTGCAGCGCAAACAGATACAAGCCGGTTTATGAGAAGGTCCTGGAGCTGTTCGGGGCTCCAAAGCGCACCATGATATTCGAAGATGAAAAACCCGTTGTCGATGAGCTTGAAAATGGCGGGCGTGGCCTCGGGCCATTCTTTTTCATTTTCTATGTCATGTTCTGCGAATATGATGATTTTACACTTTGCTTCATTTCAGGTACCAACAACTGAGGAGTAGACATGGTTAAACAGATCGTAAGAGACATTTTCTTCCTGGGGCAGCCCTCCGAAGAGGCCGTGCCGGCAGATGCACCGGTCGCAAAAGACCTGCGTGACACGCTGGAGGCAAATAAAGACAGGTGCGTTGGCATGGCGGCGAACATGATCGGCGTCAAAAAGCGCATCATCATAGTTAACATAGGATTTGCGGACATTGTGATGTTCAATCCCGTGATCATTTCAAAGCGCGGGGCATTTGAGACTGAGGAAGGGTGCCTCTCGCTGGACGGCGTGAGGAGGACCACCCGCTACAGAGACATTGAGGTCGAGTACATGGACGAGAGCTGGCAGAAGCAGAGGCGCAAGTTCTCCGGCTTTCCTGCGCAGATCGTCCAGCACGAGGCGGATCACCTGGAGGGGATCATCATATAAATTAAGTTTATTTTAAGGCTGGGGTTTTATTCTATGTGTACTCTAAGAAAAGGAGCGATAAAGGAATGAAAACAGCTATCGCAATAATAATGGCACTGATCATGACGCTGGGTCTTGCGGCATGCGGCAGCAGCACTGCAGAGACAACAGCTGAGAGCACTGCCGGACAGACAGAGGAAAGCTCTGAGGAGGATACCACTGCAGAAACTGAAAGCCAGACTGAGGAAACCTCAAAAGCTTTATGTGACAGCGAGGAAAAGGCCGGGATCGAAGAGGCACTGGACCTTGCAAACATTTGCCCCGAGTGGACCTATTCGGAAGAAGCTGATGCCTGGACCATGGCAGTCGTCACAGCGGTCACCAACGCTGAACTTCCCGACTATCAGGGCGTGTCGGTATGCGTACCCGGAGCCTACGTCATTGGCGTGGATACCGACGGCGACGGCACTGCGGACGTTACAAGCGGAACTGTAGCGGGCGATCTGATCATCGATTACGATGCATCTGTTACCAGCACTAACGGCCAGATCTATACAGCAGCTACGGCTCCTGTCATCATAAATACCGGCGCGGCCGGCTATTCATCCCAGTCCAACCAGATCGCGGGAACGACATACGCAAAAGAAGGATATATCAACATTGCCTGCGGAAACCGCGGTAAGCAGAGCACCCTAGCCGACGGCACCTATACAGGTGATGCACCGAGCTGCCTCGTGGACCAGAAAAATGCCGTGCGCTTCGTGAAATATAACATCCTGCTCGGCAACCTTCCGGGAAGCGTGGACTACTTCGTATCCACCGGAGGTTCGGGCGGCGGCGCGCATGCGGCAATGCTGGCGGCCACATCAAATAATCCCGATTACTATGAATATGAGATCGCGCAGGGAGCTGTAGGCGTTTATAAAAACTCCGACGGCAGCTACTGCACAACAGTCACGATAGACGGCGAAGAGGTTGAGATCTCCGACGGGCTCTGGGGCTGCATGGCATACAGCGCCATCACATCCCTTGCCGAAGCGGACATGACTCTCGCATTTGAATACTATCTGGACAGCACTTACAGCTTTAACACTGATTTCCAGAAGCAGCTGGCTGAGTATCTGGCGGCTGAGTACATGGAGTACATAAATGCCCAGGATCTTTCCGTGGATGAAGCGCAGGTCGGCTTCGACCTGAACGGCGACGGCGACACCTCGGATACAGTGGCGCTTACCATCGAGTACGACGAGAGCGGCCACGAGGACACCAACGGCTACTACGGAACATACCTTGACCTGTACCTCGCAGAATTTGAGCAGAGCCTTCAGGATTATATTGACAGGCTGGCATATGCCGAGGACTGGACATGGTTCAGCAGTGACGGCACAGCCCTCTCTGACAGCGAAGTGGCTGCGATGACAGATGCAGACCGCATGGAATGCTTCATCAACGGCTGGTACGCTAAGGGCAGTACAGGAAGCTCAGGCGGAATGGGAGGTCCCGGCGGAACGGGCGGCATGGGCGGACCTGATGGTGCGGGCGGCCCTCCTGACATGAACGGCGGAAGCACAGAAACTGTCGGCACGCCTGATGCGGGATCGACCCAGGCTTCAGGCAGCGGCACCGATTCAGCCAACTATTCAACATTTGAAGAGATGCTGGCTGCATATCAGGCAGACATAGCTGAGGTTGAGGCAGGCGACATCTACGGCAACAATATCGTTGAACTTTATGATCCGCTTAATTATATCGGTGCGGACGGTACGGACGATCCGACCTGGACAAGGATACTGATGGGTGCATCGGAAGGCGACATCTCGATGTTCAACTCGCTGAACATGCAGATTGCCTGGCTGAATGCCGGAACCGATGCCGATATCGAATGGCAGTGGAACGGCGGCCATGTGCCTTCCGAGATCTTCGGTGATTCCCTGCCTCTCTATGTGGACATGATGTACAGCAAATATGTTGACGGCGCGGTGGAGATCACTAAGGCAGAGCCCACAGGCCAGAGCGCAAACGGCACTGCCACAGAGGCGACCGGTACAGACCTCTCAGGCTGGGTTGGCAGTGACGGCAACATGACGCTGGCAGGCGCTGCAGCCTACCGCACAGCAGGCGCTGCCAAGGCAATGCCCGCATTCGACGTAATGGATTACGGCCAGGAAGACTATGTATTCGGCAGCTCTTCCGCTGACGCAAGGCACTGGGACAAATATGTGCTGAAGGTGTTTGAGGAGAATCAGGAAACACTGGCGGAACTGTTTAATAAATAATATTAAGGCCGGCTTTTGTCCCGGCTTTGGCCCACAGCCCCTGAACGGCATGTTTTTCGGGAATTTTTTCTGAAAACAGCGCGTTCAGCTGTGAAAATGCGTTCAGGGGCAGAAACGCAAAAAGCTCCCGCCATCCAGTGGGAGCTTTTTGAATATGGTTTTTAAATATGGTATTTATTATTTCAGCTTCAGGCCATCCCTGAATGCATCGCCGACACGTTCGGATACTTTGTAGTAGCCATGTGTGTACGGATCAAATGCGATGGCATTTACGAGAGACATGTCGGGCTTTCCGTCTACCATGACGCGTTCGTCAGCTGTGACATTTACAACCTTGCCGATCACACCGATCCCGTATTCATCGTCCTGATACTCGATGAATTTGCACTCGAGGCAGAGAGGAAACTCGTTGATGACCGGAGCGTCGACTGTCTCGGCCTTGGTGGCGGTAAGGCCGCTGCGCGCGAATTTGTCGGGCACTTTATTTCCGGATTCGACTCCGAAGTAATCAGCTTCGATCAGATGGTCGGCATCTGCGATACTTACGGTAAATGCGCCTCTTGCCTTGATGTTTGCCACGGTCTTATGGGATTCCGTCAGGTTCAGGGCAACTGTCCCTCTTTCCTGCATCGTTCCCCAGGCGGCGTTCATCACATTTACGCTGCCGTCTTCATTATAGGTTGCAACCATCAGCACAGGCATCGGGAAGATGCCTTCTGTAATATTCAGTTTAGTTCTCATAAAGCAGCACCTCATTTCGCTATTATTTACCGGGAATTAACTCCCTGTAATAATTGTAGCCGTGCAGGGAATAATATCAAGTATTGACATTTCTATGTTACATCTTCATGACATCTGCTAAAATAACTCATATGATATCGGATGGGACTGGGATTCTTGAGCATAAGGAGAACGGAGGGATAAACATTCCATGAAAACAAAAGTTTTACGATGCTTTGTGCTGCTGCTGACTGTGCTTTTGCTGATCATTCCTGCGGCAGTTTCTGTATCCGCCAACTCACCGTACATACCGGAGGACAACATACAGCTGTATGTGACCAATTACGAGGGCATAACCCAGATCCGCATGGTGCTGCTTGATGAAAACGGCGTAGACATTCATGCTGACGGTAAAAACCTGATGGGTTACCCTTACATCATGGGAGCGGAGGAGATCGAGAAAGCGAAGAATAACGGATACCGCAAGGGACTCGCATTTACATACCTGCTCCATGACAACCATGATTTCTGTTTTGAGTTCACGTACCGATACGGAACTGTCTATACGACAGAAGTGGTTAAAGCCTCATCATCATCGTTCGGGTCAAGAATGGCTTACAAGTTCGACGGCAAGACCAGAGAATTCGAAACCACGCGCTATACAAGGAACAACGCATTCAGCAGTTTCTTCGATTCAATAGGATACGGTCTGTTCCTGCTGATCCCGTTGGCTGTCACGATCCTCATTGAATGGCTCATTTCCCTGCCGTTCAGGATCCGCAGACCCGGAGTAATCATCCTGACAAATCTGGTGTCAAACTTCGTAATGAACCTGGCGTTGGCATTCATACTGGCATTCGGTGATGTTGATTACGTGCTTCTGGTGGTGATCGCTGAACTTATAGTTGCCGGACTGGAATTTTTGTTCTACTGCCTGAAGATAAAGAATTACAGGAAGTGGCTGCTGCTGATCTACACCGTGGTTGCCAACCTCGCAAGCTGGGGAATATACACATTTGTGGTATCGATAATAGCGTAAGACGGGGCGCCGGCTGCGGGACCATGCCGGCCGCGGGATTGCATGCCGGCCGCGGGATCGCGCCGGCCACGGGATTGCATACCGGCTGCCTCTGATCTCAGGGTCTACATGTAAAATGTCTCTAAAAGTATTGAGATTAGAGGCAATTATAGGCGGAAACTAGTGAGATTAGAGGTGAATGTGCCTCTAATCTCATGATTTTAATTAAAAGTTATCCGAAATTACCGAGATTAGAGGCAAACTGCTGAAACAATGGAAGAAGTAAGACATGAAACCTATACATGAAATAATAGCAGAAGAATTGAATGTAAAGCCTGAGTACGTGAAGAACGTCATCGAGCTGCTGGACGACGGCAACACGATCCCGTTCATTGCGCGCTACAGAAAGGAAGTTCATGGGAGCATGGACGACACCAAGCTCAGGAAACTGGAGGAGCGCCTTGCTTCATTGAGGAACCTCCTTGAGAGGAAGGAGACTGTGCTCCGGAGCATTGAGGAGCAGGGTGCCCTTACCGATGAGATCGCTCGTGCGCTTGATGAAGCGCTCACGATGACAGCGGTCGAAGACATTTACAGGCCGTACCGCCAGAAGAGGAAGACCAGGGCGTCAGCAGCCAAGGAGAAAGGCCTTGAGCCGCTGGCGGAGTTCCTGCTTTCGCAGGGCGGCGGGTCGCCTTTGGATGAAGCGCTGCGCTACGTTGACGCGGAAAAAGGCGTTGCGGACGCAGATGAAGCCCTGCACGGCGCAATGGACATCATTGCTGAGAAGGCCTCCGACGACAGCAACATCCGCGCGCGCCTTCGAAACCTGGCTGAGCACACAGCCGAGCTGGCCGTCAAAGCTGCGGGCGAAGAAGACTCAGTGTACAGGCAGTACTATGAGTTCTCCCAGAGGGTGTCCCGCATGAAAGGCTACCAGGTTCTCGCGATAAACCGCGGCGAGAAGGAAGGATTCCTGAAGGTTGGTATTGCATTTGAAGACGAGAGATCAGTTGAGATAATTGAGAAAGCGTTTGGACTCAAGTCGTCACCTTCTTATGAGTATCTGAAGGAGGCGATGGAGGATTCATATAGCAGGCTCATCAAACCGTCGCTCGAAAGGGAACTGCGAAACTCCCTGACCGACGAGGCGGCTAAAGGCGCGATCGACAACTTCGCGATGAACCTGAAGCCCCTGCTCATGCAGCCGCCTGTTAAGGGCAAGGTCACGCTGGGGCTCGACCCCGGCTACACACACGGCTGCAAGGCGGCGGTCGTGGACGGGACCGGCAAGGTGCTGGACACCACGGTCGTTTATCTGACATTTTCCGAGGCACGCAGGCAGGAGGGCATGCGCGTCCTTGAAGGACTCATAAAGAAGCACGGCGTTGAGACAATCGCGATCGGAAACGGGACGGCCTCCCGTGAGACCGAGGCTGCTGTGGTTGAGATGCTGCCGCGCGCCGGCGCCGGTGTTGGCTACGCGATAGTAAATGAAGCCGGCGCGTCTGTCTACTCCGCCTCCGAGCTTGCGGCCGAAGAGTTCCCTGACTACGACGTGAACCTGAGGTCCGCAATCTCCATCGCGAGAAGGCTCCAGGATCCGCTTGCTGAGCTGGTCAAGATCGACCCGATGGCGATTGGCGTCGGGCAGTATCAGCACGACATGCCGAAGGCCCAGCTGGAAAATGCCCTCGGCGGCGTTGTCGAGGACTGCGTAAATGCGGTCGGCGCTGACATCAATACCGCAAGCCCGGCCCTGCTTTCCAGGATATCGGGGCTTACCAAGACGACCGCGAAGAACATTGTAAGTTACCGTGAAGAGAACGGGATATTTAAGAGCCGCAAGGACATCCTGAAGGTTCCAAAGCTCGGACCTAAAAGCTTCGAGCAGTGCGCCGGGTTCCTTCGCGTTCCGGAGAGCCGCGAGATCCTTGACAATACGGGCGTTCACCCCGAAAGCTACGCGGCCGCTCGTGCGCTGCTTTCGCTTTGCGGATACGGGGAAGATGACATAAGATCGCACAAGGCGGATGGCCTTCGAGCGAAGATCGAGGCGATCGGCTGGAAGAAGGCTGCTGCTGAGTGCGGCTGCGGCGTGCCGACATTAACTGACATTGCCGCCGAGCTCATGAAGCCGGGGCGTGACCCCAGGGATGAGCTGCCGCCCACGGTGCTTAGGAAAGATGTCCTTGAGATGAAGGACCTTAAGCCCGGCATGAAGCTTAAGGGCACGGTCCGCAACGTCACGGACTTCGGCGCTTTCGTGGACATAGGCGTCCACCAGGACGGGCTCGTCCACATCTCCCAGCTTGCGGACCGTTTCGTGAAGCACCCGTCTGACATTGTGAAGGTCGGTGACATCGTTGATGTCACCGTTCTGGAAGTCGACGAGGCAAAGAAGCGGATCTCGCTGACTATGAAGAAATGATATGCGGCGCTAGGGGGTGGTTTACCCCCTAGCGTCATGTTTTTATGACATTATCTATCGAAAGTGGTACGCTAGGGGGCAATTTTGGCAGGAGCTGAGGCGTTAGGGGGCAGAAAGTGCCCCCTAGCGCCGGGGTTTGAAGGTGCCAGAGACAAAAAACAAGCCGTTAGGGGGCAATGTGCCCCCTAACGGCAGAGGTTGAATAACAAAAGTAATGGCAGAGGTCGAATAACAAAAGTAAAGCCGCTAGGGGGTGGTTTACCCCCTAGCGCCGGGGTATGAAGGTGTCAGAGACAAAAAACAAGCCGTTAGGGGGCAATGTGCCCCCTAACGGCAGAGGTCACATAGCAAAAGTAGTGCCCCCTAACGGCGATAGAGATAAGATCATATATATTAAACCGGCCGCGGGCTTCCGCAGTTCGGGCAGAACTTGGTGGTGTTCTGGCTTCCGCAAGTGCAGATCCATTTGCCTTGCTCTGTGAGGAAGTTGGCAAAGATATTTGCTTCCGGAGTTACGGTGCGGATGAATTCGCCTGTGTCCTCACATTCTTTCAGCAGTTCCTCAATCTTTTCCTCAAGAGTCTTTAATGCATTGTGGTAGGAGCCGCCCTGGATGGTGACGTTGTTGCGGGTGCTGCCGCCTAAACTGCTGTCGTCAAATGTCATCCTGATCGTAACACTAACAAAATTGTCATACATCATAATGGGGAATTCTTTATCCGCCAGTTCTTCAAGATGCTTTTCTGCGACAAGATCCCTGACTTTCTGCGCAGCTTCGGGTGTGACCAGGTATTCGTTTGCTGTGGTCTGCCCGTGGACATTCTCGCTGATGGTGAGCACTGCCGTGCCGTCCTCCTTCCACTCAAGCGCCTTGTCAAGGCTTGAGCCTGTTCCCATCATCATTCCATTTGAAAAAAGGTTGTAACTGAATTCGATCAGCGGACCGTGGGTTTTAACGTTTAGATCAGGCATGTTCATTTCCCTTTCGTAAAGTGTATTTAGATTATGGCATGATTACTATGGTATAATCAACTGAAATTGAAAGGCTGGGGCGAAAGGAACAAACATGCAGTTTTTAGAAGGTTCGGGATGGAAAGCCTGCTTTGACGAAGAGAGAGAACTCTATACGGCAAAGACAAGTTATCCCGGTGCATTTAATCTATATGAGATCACGAAGGAGACATACAACGCCTTAAGCGGAGGTACTCTTAACGATGAAGAGGCGTACATCCTGATCAGTGACAGCGGGCGCCATTTGTACATGTGCGTGGATGACCGCTGCGGGCCTCCCTACACAGTGGTCCTTGATGATGATTATGAAAAACTCTGTCCCTGGACAGAGATCCCGGGCAGTAGCCATGTCTGGAGCAAAGAGCTTACAGATGCAGCCGTGGAAGTATTTGCCTTGGAGGCGGATAACCGGGAGCAGAGAAGAAAAAGGAGATAATAGGATGGTAAAAGCCCCCTGGCGCCAGTTGATAAGAAACTTGACGGAGAAATCCAAGTTATTATATTATTTCCATTGATGTGGTAATTATGGAAAAGATAAACAGTGTTCCTTTTAATGTATATACTGAACATCGTTTCAGGCTGTCGATCGAAGAATCGCTCAGTCTTATGTCTGGCGGAAGATTTTACAAAAAGGACAAAGGGGAATCGATATATGATGCCGGGAAAGCGGCGGATACGGTTTATTATCTTAAAAGCGGTTCTATAAAATATCACATGATCTATCCCGATGGCAGTGACCGGACAACGGCGATAGCAGAATCACCGTCATTCCTTGGAGTAATGAATCTTATTCCCGGCCAGGAGGTGATCAATTACTGCACAGCAGTAACAGAGTGCGAATTATATACCTGTCCGATAACTGTTTTCATGCAGCGTCTGAAGGAACGGGATCTGTCTGATAAATTCCTGGAATTCTGCCTTGGCGCGTTTCGGCATTCATATCAGAATCTTACAAGTCTTCTTTATCAGGACCGTTTGCAGCTGGTGGATTCTCTGCGTACAAACAGTGATCTGACGCTTCAGGAAATAGCGGATATCTTGGGATGTACAAGGATCCATGTTTCCAGGCTGAGCAAACAGCTGCGGGACAGCAAGAAGAAATCCGGGGATAACGAAGAATAGCAAAATATTAAACATCTGATCATAAAGACTGCAGTTTTAAACAAAAACCGCAGTCTTTTTTTGTGCAGAAAAAAAGACAAAGTGTAACCTGAGGATACATCATCCGTTTTTTTCAGTTGATAAAATTTTTACATAATCACTTACATATTTATTGTTTTTATGAACGGAGACATAAAAGTGGATAAATATAAGTACAGCACAGACCACAATGAAATGAGGAGACGCTGGGAGGTTACTCTGGCTGAAATGGATAAGCAGGAGATCGACTGTCTTATCCTTTATGCGACCGTTGGCAGACTGAACGGCTCCATGATGTACCTGACTGATGTATTTACTTCCGGCAGTTATCCGCACTGCGGAATGTTCAGCAGGGATGGCATATTCCTGTTTGGTCACGGATATAAAGGCGGGACCATGGCACCGGCCGAAAAACTTGGGCTGATCAATATCACAGAAAACATAGGCATTCCGATCACACCGGCCATGTGTTATGCGGACAATGATTTCCCGGCGGAGATGGAGAGGATCATTAAAAGCCGTGGATATAAAAAGATAGGTTTTGTCGACATGGCAAAGACGGCCGCATCTATTTACAAATATCTTACGGAGAACCTTCGCGAATGTGAATTTGTAAATGCCACAGACATGATAGACCAGATTAAGGCAGTGAAGTCTGAATATGACATTCAGCGCTGGAAAGATGCAATCGATACCGTTGAAAAAGTCTTTGCGCAGTTTCCTTCAGTTGTGAAACCCGGGATGACAGAGCACCAGGTTGTCTGTGAGATGGAATACATAGCCAGGTCATTTGACTGCCCGGTTACCAGTATCATGATGGGATCAGATCCTAAAAAACCGATCAAGAGTCCAGACATTTACAGAAACAAGGTTATAGAAGAGCATGACTATATCAACTTTCTCCTTGAGCTGGCAGCCCCCGGCGGATTATGGTGCGAGATCGCAAGGATATTCAGTTTTGGCGAGCCAAGCACTGAAATGCGAAAAGCTGAAAAGGATTCGGTCGAACTTCAGGCACTCATTGCTAAAAACGCTGTTCCGGGTGCAAGTCCGGCGGAACTTCTCGCATTGCTTAACAGCAAGCTTACCGCCCGGGGATACCGGCCCGAAACCAGGATATTTGCCCATGGCCAGGGCTACGACATCGTGGAACGCCCGGTCTTTTGTGCCGATGAGACCATGGAATTAAAAGAGAACATGATAGTCGCCATTCACCCGTCCTGTGGAAATGCAGACGCATACTGCGGTAATACAGATGACTATATGATTACAAAGAGCGGAGCAGTAAGGCTAAATACAATTCCAAGCGGTATATGGGTTCTATAGGCAGGAACAAAGATGAATATAAGGAAAATAGTTTTTTATACAAACAATAAACCCAACGGCTTCCCCTTTAGTGAAGCTCAGACTGAAAGGCTAAGGGAAGCTTCAAAGGGGGCGGAACTCGTATTTACCGGGATAGACGAGGAAAGGCTCATGCTTGAAGCAGCTGACTGCGATGTCGCTGTAGCCCAGAATAATTTCCCTTTGCCCGGCAGCTTTTTTGAGAAAGCCCCGCAGCTGAAGTGGGTGCACTGCCTTATGTCGGGCGTGGACAGGATGGATATTCCGAAAGGAGTGACACTGACATCCACAAAGGGAACTCATGGCGCACCTATCTCAGAGCATGTTCTTGCGATGATGCTTTTTGCAGCAAGAAAACTCGGGACCGCAAGAGATAACCAGCACGAAAAACGGTGGGAGCGTATTTCACAGCTTACAGAATTGAACGGCGCCACAGCCGGAATAGTAGGACTCGGAAACATAGGTAGTGAGGTAGCTTCCCTGCTGGGCAGGATCGGGATGAGAGTTATTGCTACCAGCCGTTCCGTCCCCAGCGAAGAAAGGATGTCAGTCATTTCCGCCTACTATCAAAAAGAGAGGTTTGATGAGTTCCTTGCGGAATGTGATCATGTCATCTTGAACGTCCCGCTGACTGCGGAAAGCAGGCATATGTTTTCCAAAGAGCAGTTTGAAAAAATGAAGGACAGCGCCTGGATCATAAACGTAGCCAGGGGAGCTGTCATTAACGAGGTGGACCTGATAGAAGCACTTAAAAATGGATGCATTGCAGGTGCCTGCCTGGATGTCGCAGAGACAGAACCTCTGCCGCAGGACAGTCCGCTCTGGGAAATGGAAAATGTTCTGATCACACCGCATGTGGCAAACAGTACCCCGCGTAAGATGGAAAGGATAACAGACCTACTTGCGGAGAACATAAGGCGTTACATTAATGACGAGTCGCTTCTTTACATCGAGAACAGCTAAATAAAATGAACATCTTCAGACAGGTAGAAGTCTGAAAAATTAAATAATGCTGTAAAGCACAATAAAGAAAAGGAGATAACCATGAAAACAAAAAGAATCTTGTCACTTGTTTTAGCAGTCGTGCTGGCGGGATCTCTCCTGGCAGCATGCGGCGGTGGAGGCGGAAATGCCACAACTGCTGCCCCTGCAGAAACCACGGCAGCTCCGGCTGAAACTACTGCCGCTCCTGCTGAGACAACAGCTCCGGCGGAAGAGACTACCACGCAGGAAGTCCTTCAGGAATTCGATCACAAAGACCTTGTAGTCGGAATCACTGCTGATCCTAAATACTGGGATCCGTGGTCAGACTTTAATCAGGGCCGAAGAGATACTATTCCGGTCATCTACCAGTGCCTTGCATCCTATGTTCCTGATCTCGAAGGCGGAGAGGTTATCGAGTATCTTGTACTTGCAGAGAGCTATGAAAACACCGCTGATGATGAATGGACCGTCAAGATCAGGGAAAATATTGTTGATACTGCAGGCAACAAGTTTGATGCAAACGATGTCAAGTTCTGCCTTGATACTGCAAGAGAAAAAGGAATCTGGGCTGAGCTGAACGCAGTTGACGACATTATCGTAAAAGATGATTACACAGTAGTTTTCAAGACAAATAAAAACCTTAAGGTTGGTGACTTCCAGAACATACTTACAAACTTCCCGATGGTCACCCAGGAATCATATGAGGCATCAGCTGACGCAATGGTAAGCATGCCTGTCGGAACTACTGGATATGTAATGGAAAGCTACACAGCCGGAGAAAGCGTTGTATTTAAGAAGGCTGATTCATATTGGAACGATGCAGCCAATGAATCACAGGATCCTGCTGAAGGATACTGCCCGTGGTTCGACTGCAGGATACTTGATTCCATTACTTTCAAGTTCATCACTGATGACTCCGCAATGTCCATAGCACTTGAAAACGGTGAGATCGATATCACTTCCAACCTCAGTGCGGCAAATGCAACTGTACTTCAGGCAAATCCTGATTTCGCAGTAGGCACACGTCCCGGAAACATGTATGGAATTTCTTTCAACGTTTCCGACACATCACCTACAAAGAATATCAATCTGAGACAGGCTATTGCATATGCAGTAGACTCAGCAGGCGTTCTTCAGCTGGCGGCATCCGGCGCCGGAACCATCCTTAAGGCATGGGCTTATCCGACATATACCGACTGGCAGGATGCATGGGACAGCGCTGATTACTTCGGCTATGACCTTGCAAAGGCTCAGGATTATCTCAAGAAGTACTATGAAGAGACAGGTACCACAGCTGCAGACCTTCATATCCGTCTTCTTACTCAGAGCAGCAGATCTGACAGCAAGATCGCAGAGGCTGTACAGGGATACATTGTTGCCCTTACAGGAAATGAGAACTGCGTTGAGATAGTCGGAGTTGAGCGTACAGTATACGAGTCAATGTGGGAAGCTGATGACACATTTGATATTCTCCTTCTCTATGGCCAGACAGATACACGTACAACATGCTGCTACACCTGGAGCCGTCAGGCAAATCAGGAAAAGACAATGAGTGGAAATGATGTATGGCATTCAAACGATGATGAGGGACAGAGACTCCTTCAGCTTGCGATCGACGTGGACACTCATTCAGATCAGACTGTTGCAGACTTCCAGAAGTATATCAACGATCAGGTATATATTAAGAACATGTTCTCAATTGACACATTTATCGTAGGCAAGAGCTGGATAAGCAACATCGGACACTTCTCCGGTTACAAGGATGGCCTTCCTGTATGCACACTTAGATTTGATTGGGCAAATTCAGGCAAATAATATCTAAATCGACATCTGTTAGTGCGCTGCCTGTGATTCTGATTGCGGGCAGCGCAGTGTCGCTAAGTACAGAAAAACGTTATCTGTGAAAGGATGCGTAATATGATCAGATATATTATAAAAAGAATTCTTATGATCATTCCGGTCGTATTGGCGGTGGCGATAATAATTTTCGCCGTTATGTACTTCGCTCCCGGAGACAGGGCAAGCATGACACTTGGACCCGGAGCAACACAGGAAGAGATCTATGCACTTAGAGAACAACTGGGACTGAATGATCCGTTCATGGTTCAGCTCGGAAAATTCCTGTTCCAGACATTCATAAAATTCGATTTCGGCACATCTTACATAAGCGGGCTGCCTGTGGCAGGCGAACTGGCTGCGAGATTTCCGAATACTCTGATACTGGCACTCTCGGTCATTGTTACCCAGCTGATCATAGGCCTTCCTCTGGGCATGGTGGCGGCCATTCACCGTGACGGAGTAATAGACCATATATGCATGCTCATAGCGGTCATAGGTATTTCAGCGCCTGCATTCTGGATCGGTCTCGAACTGATGATCATCTTCTCGCTGAACCTTAACTGGTTCCCTGCATCCGGTGTGGCATCACTGGCGTGCTGGGTACTGCCGATAACAGCGAATTCCCTGCGAGGCATTGCGCAGATGGCCCGTCAGTCGCGCTCAAGCATGCTTGAGGTCATAAACAGTGATTTCATGGTCACCGCAAGAGCAAAAGGTGTACCGAAAGGAAGGCTGTACATGCATTACGCTCTTCCCAATGCGCTTATCCCTGTTATCCAGACCATGGGCAACAGTTTTGGTACAAGTCTTGGCGGAGCAGTCATCATTGAGAGCGTATTCTCGATCCCTGGCATAGGCCAGTACATGGTTGAAGCGATATCTTCAAGAGATTATCCGATCATAAGAGGTACTTCGGTTGTTCTCGCGATCGCATTCAGCCTTATCATGCTTCTGGTCGACCTTGCATTTGCATTCTTCGATCCGAGGATCAAGGCGCAATATGAAGGATCTGTTGCGCGAAAGAAAAAAGTAAAAAAGGCGGTGATGTCAAATGGCTGAAAAAATGACAATTGCTGCTGTAAATGAAGCGGAAGAAGTAAAAAAGCAGAATCAGTTCGTTGAAACATTTAAGAGACTCTGCAGAAATAAAACAGCCCTGATCGGCTTAATAATCGTAGTTATTTACATACTTGTAGCCATATTTGCACAGGTTCTGACTCCGTACGATTATGCCCAGATGGATCCGATATCCGCAAACCAGGCACCGAGCGCGGCGCACTGGTTCGGAACAGATTACATGGGAAGGGACATCCTGACCAGACTGATGGTCGGAACAAGGTATTCACTGGGCTTGGGCGTCGGCGCCATAGCAATCGGTGTTATCGTCGGTATCATACTTGGCTGCATTGCGGGATATTTCGGAGGAGCGGCAGAGGAATTGATCATGCGTTTCTGTGACGTTCTGCAGGCTATCCCTTCAACCATTCTTGCCATAGTGATCTCAATGGTGCTGGGCACGGGATTCGTAAACACCATTATCGCTGTAGGCATAGGGCGAATACCGCTGAATGCCCGTATCATAAGGGCTCAGTTCCTCAGTCAGAGAAAGCTTGAATATGTCGAGGCTGCCCAGGCAACGAACACATCACAGGCGAAGATCATGTTCGGTCATATCCTGCCGAATACGATATCGCCGCTGATAGTAAACTCGACCATGGGTATAGGCGGAGCGATCATGATCGCAGCAGGCCTCAGCTTTATCAACCTCGGTGTTCAGCCGCCCACACCTGAGTGGGGAGCGATGATCACCGCAGGAAAGGAATTCATACGGCTTTATCAGTATCAGGTGTTGTATCCGGGTCTTTTCATGGCAGTTTTCGTACTTGCCGTAAACCTGCTCGGAGACGGACTGAGGGATGCGCTTGATCCCAAACTGAGGACATGACAGGAGGTAAAGAAAATGAGTGAAGATAATAAAGCTTTCCTGTCCATAAAAGATCTTGTAGTTGAATATACGCAGAACAAGCAGATCATCCATGCGGTAAACGGAGTTTCACTTGAACTTGAACGCGGAAGGACTCTCGGACTGGTTGGAGAGACAGGCGCAGGCAAGACGACCATAGCAAAGTCGATCCTGCGCATCCTTCTTGAGCCGCCTGCAAAGATTGTCAGCGGTGAGATAGAACTGGACGGCCGGGATCTGCTGAAACTGAGTGAAAAGGAGATGTCCAAGATACGCGGTGAGAAGGTCTCGATGATCTTCCAGGATCCCATGACAGCACTTAATCCAACCATGAGAGTCGGTGAGCAGATAGCAGACGCGATCTGGCTGCATAAGGATGTCAGCAAACACGAAGCCAGGGAAATGGCATGTCAGATGCTTGAGCGTGTCGGGATCCCCAGGTTCAGGGCTAAGGAATATCCCCACCAGTTTTCCGGAGGAATGAAGCAGAGAGTCGTGATAGCCATTGCGCTCGCATGCAATCCTGAGTTGCTCCTTGCCGATGAGCCGACCACTGCGCTGGATGTTACCATCCAGGCACAGGTCCTTGCGCTCATAAATGATCTTAAGAAAGAGCATGACACTGCAATGATACTTATCACACATGACCTTAGCGTGGTCGCCGAGACATGTGATGAAGTGGCAGTGATATATGCCGGAGAGATCGTGGAACAGGGCACGCTGGATGAGGTATTTGACAATGCTTCGCATCCCTATACGAAAGGTCTGTTCGGCTCAATGCCCAAGGTTGACAAGAAGGAAGAACGTCTTCAGCCTATCGCAGGCATGATGCCGGATCCGTCAGAGCTTCTTTCGGGATGCAAATTCCAGTCAAGATGTCCGTTCGCCACTGATAAATGCATTGAAAGCCCGATAGGGCTCAGCCACATTTCCGGTACACATTGGTGCAGGTGCATCATGACGCAGAAGGAAAAGGAGGCATAGGGTATGGGTGCTTTGGTAGAAGTAAAAGGACTTAAGAAATATTTCAAGACATCCAGGGGAATGCTTCATGCTGTTGATGATGTTGACATGGTATTTGAAAAAGGCAGGACAATGGGTGTTGTCGGTGAGTCCGGATGCGGGAAATCGACGCTTGGCAGGACGATCATCCATCTTCTGGAAAGTACCGGCGGCAGCATTTTCTTTGAGGGGAAGGATGTTACCCACTTGAGCTACCGTGAACTGGTAGCTCTCAGGCAGGACATGCAGATCATCTTCCAGGATCCGTTCTCCTCACTTAATCCGAGATATACGGTAAATGATACCCTGAAAGAACCGATCCTCCGCTCAAAAAGGGTCAACAGGGGAAATCTCGACCGAGAGATCCTGAAACTGATGGATACGGTTGGAATAGCAAGAAGATTCAGAAATGCCTATCCGCATGAGATGGACGGCGGCCGCCGGCAGAGAGTATGCATAGCCAGGGCACTATCAATGCAGCCCCGGTTTATAGTATGCGATGAGCCTGTATCCGCGCTTGATGTTTCGATACAGGCACAGGTGCTGAACCTGCTTCAGGATCTTCAGAGAGACCAGGGACTCACATACATGTTTGTAACGCATGATCTTTCAGTAGTGCGCCACATTTCAGATGACATAAGCGTAATGTATCTTGGGCAGGTCGTGGAAACATGCGAGAGCGAGAAATTCTTTGAAAACCCCATGCATCCGTATACGAAAGCATTGCTTGAGGCAGTTCCGAGCGCGGACATACATAACCGCACGGAGCGTACGCTGATACAGGGTGAGATAGCATCGCCGATAGATCCTGATCCGGCATGCAGATTTGTAAAGAGGTGCCCGTATGCATGCGATGAGTGCTTAAAGGAGCAGGAACTCAAAGACATGGGAGACGGACATTTTGTAAGATGCCACAGGGCAGGAGAATTGTCCTGAACATTTAAAAGAGGAGTCTGAAATGCTGAAAAATGGCAGGATACCGGGACCAATACCTGCACCGGAAGTAACAGAAGCTGAAAAGCAGATGAAGCTTTATAAATACTATACCCGTCCGTTCAGGAATATAGGACCGCTGTATTCAATGGCGGTCGATCACGGACCTATGGACGAGCACTTCGCATTGCCGACGAGCAATCTCGGTGCGCATCTGCTTCTTCCCGGTGAATATGAATCAGTTCTGCTCGGATACTGCAAACACCCTGAAGGAGGAGCATTCATCCGTCATTACCAGATGTATCCCGGAGCAAGCTATGACATGCTGAAATGGTATTACACATGGATCAACATACCTTTCAAAACACAGCCTGCGGGCTGCGGAAACATGAAGTACAAGATCTGGTGCCCCATTAACCATTTCACACATGCATTTATCAACGGAAAAGACAGAACAGACGGTGTCATGACGCAGGAATCCCATAATCTGGACATGTATGATGGAACTCCGCTTGCAACCGAATTTGTATCCGTCAGATACCCGTTGGATCTCACACAGTTCGGAATGACCGGGCAGCAGCTCGATGAACTGAAAAATGCCGGCTGCTGGATAGATCCTGCTGTGATCAGATATTATGATCCGAAGGATTACTGGGAGAAAGGCATACTCACACCTTCCATCGGGTCAAACATAATGGTCACGATATCCCGTCCGGCTCCGTTCGGCGTGGAAAAAATAGCATGCGAATGGGTAGGCTGGACTGTTGAAGACGGAAAAGTAGTGCGCGATCTTAATACGCCTGAGTGGAGAATGGGATACGACTGGCTGGAAATGAAATTGAATCATGCTACTGCAGAGGCGCAGCATCTGTCAGAAATGCTGCCCGAACTATACGCTGAATATTCTGGCAAACCAATGGATGAAGAATAGAAAAGGAGAACAACAATGGCTGTAAGAAGATCAGATCTTTATCTGCCCGCCAACAATGAACACATGATCTTAAAGTCGCCAACGCTTGGCGCGGATGTGATCACGCTGGATCTGGAGGATTCAGTTCCGCCTGCAGAGAAGGCAGCTGCCAGGGAATTGGTAAAGAAGCACATCGGAAATATTGGGGCAACAGGCTCTGAAGCTTGGGTCAGGGTAAATGCCTGGGATACAGATCTTACGCTTGCGGATCTGGATGCCGTTGTCATGGAAGGTGTGGACGGTATCACGCTTCCCAAGTGCAGCGGGCTTGCAGATGTCCGCCGCCTTGATGATGAGATAACGAGACTTGAGAAAGAACGCGGACTCCCGGTCGGAGGCATAAAGATCGCAATACTTATAGAAACTGCTCTTGGTGTAATGGAAGTAGAGAAGGCAGCAGGAGGGTCTTCGCGTCTGGTCGCGATCATCTTCGGTGCGGTGGATTATACACGTGACATGAAAGTAACCCGTACCGATGCAGCGGATGAGCAGTTCTATGCCAGAGCCAAGATCGGCGTTACTGCCAGAGCTTACGGATTGGTTGCAGAAGATGCGCCTTTCCCGAACTATGCGGACTCGGAAGCATTTGAAGCAAATTGCAGGAGCGGCGCGCAGCTTGGATTTGAAGGCAGGCAGATCATTAACCCGAGGCAGATCCCGATCGCGCATAAGGTATATTCACCGGCTCCGGAGCGTGTGGAATGGGCAAAGACGATAACCAGAGTATTTGAGGAAGAAGGACTTGCCAAGGGTTCTGCATCGGTCGGGTATGAAGGCAGCATGATAGACATTCCGGTATACAGGGATGGCCTTAACATACTGGCCAGGCAGAAAGAGATCGAAGAAAAAGAAGCATCGAGAAAGATATTATGATGATAAATGCTGCAGGCAGGAAGATCCCTGAACATATTGAAGGTTATGGAAAAGTCAGACCGTATCGCGGGGCATTCGAAACACCGTCATCCGGCGAAAAGGCAGCAGCGAAGAAGAAAGACCATTTTCCCGGAAAGGTAAAACTGGCCGATTCGCTTCGTGATGCGATCGAAAAAGCCGGTCTTAAAGACGGCATGACGATCTCATTCCATCATCATCTGCGAAATGGCGACCGGACAGTCAATCTGGTCATGAAGGAGATCGCCGCGATGGGATTTAAGGATATTCATCTCGCGGCGACGGGCCTTTTTGCCTGTCACGAGCCTTTGGTCGGCATGATCGAAGACGGGGTCATAACCAAAATATCGACTGATACATTTAATCCCGGACCGGTGGCAACAGCAATAGCTGCGGGTAAGCTTAAGTACCCGGCGGTGCTCATGACGCATGGCGGCCGGCCGAGAGCAGTTGAAGCAGGTGAACTGCACATAGATATTGCTTTTATAGCGGCACCTTCATGCGATGAGCAGGGAAACATAAACGGAACGGAAGGGCCGTCGGCATGCGGATACCTGTCATATGCATATGCCGACGCAATGTATGCGGATGTTGTTGTCGCAGTGACAGATAATCTTGTGCCTTATCCCGCATGTCCCATTGAGATATCCCAGGATTTTGTTGATTTTATTGTCTGTGTGGATTCGATCGGAGACCCGGGAGGCATAGTATCCGGCTCCACAAAGATAACCGAAGATCCTGTGAGGCTGAAGATAGCATCATATGCGGCGCAGGTCGCGGATGCAGCAGGCCATATCCGCGAAGGTATGTCTTTTCAGACCGGAGCAAGCGGAACATCTCTCGCAGTGGCAGCTGAAGTCAGGCAAATGATGAAGGAGCGAAACATACAAGGCTCCTTCGGGCTTGGCGGCATACATGCCTATTTTGTTCAGATGTTGAAAGAAGGATTGTTCAAGGCGCTCTTAGATGCCCAGTGCTTTGACCTTGCTGCGATAGAGTCGGCAAGGAAAAATAAAAACCATATGGGACTTTCCGCTTCGCTGTACGCAAACCCGCACAATGCCGGATGCGTGGCTCATCAGCTTGATACAGTGATCCTGGGAGCTACTGAGATCGACCTGGATTTCAATGTAAATGTCATCACAGGTTCGACCGGCAATATCATAGGAGCTGCGGGCGGCCATTCAGATACAGCAGCCGGCGCAAAGTTGACTGTCATTGTGGCAAATCTGGTGCGCAAGAACATTTGCGTTGTCAGGGAAAGGGTAACTACAGTGACGACTCCGGGCGAGTCGGTAGATGTTCTGGTCACAGAGTACGGCATAGCGGTGAACCCAGCGAGAAAAGATCTGCTGAAAAAACTTCAAAACAGTGGGCTGCCGGTAGTGGACATAGCAGAATTGAAGCGGAAAGGTGAAGAAATGGCTGGTCCGCAGAAAATGCCGGAAACAGGCAGCCGCATAGTCGGTGTGGTTGAATACCGCGACGGAACAGTGATAGATGTGATACGGGAGTTAAATGATGATAAAAATAAGTGAGATCGGATGTTTCCCGAAAACTATTGAAGAGGCAAAAGTACAGCTTGTGATCGGAAGCCGGATCCTGTCAAATGAGGGGATTGTGGACAGCTACGGGCACATAAGCGTAAGAAATCCGGAGGATCCGGAAACATTCCTTCAGTCCAGATCGCTTGCAGCTGACATAGTGACGCTCGATGACATACTGGTCATGGATTTTGAAGGAAATGTGCTGGAAGGCCCTGAAGGCGCGAGACCATACTGGGAAAATGTTCTTCACGGCCGGATATTTGCAGCGCGCAGTGATGTGGGCTGCGTATTTCACGGTCATCCGCTCGAAGTGCATCCGTTTACCGTAATGCCTGACATGCCGCCTCTTCCTGTGAAGAATTCAGGCGGAGTCTTCTATAACGGTTACGGATATTATGATTCTCCGGCAGGATCGGACATGACCGTAAAAACAGTAGAAGAAGCGGATGACGTCGCGGCTGCCCTTGGGGACAAATGGGCTGTGCTTATGCGATGTCACGGAGTCACTGCAGCTTCAGAAAACATCCCTCAGATGATAGTGGATATGATCGCTATGGTGCAGAACGCGTCGGTGTATACAGACTGCCTTAAAATGGGCATTACCCCTAAGTTCTGCTCCCCTGAGGAAGGACTTGCCTACAGGACTTCGCACCATGCTGAAAAGCCTTTGCTGCGCGCATGGGAGTACTATGTGCGCCGTGCTAAAAGGGCAATAGAGGACATAAGAGACATGTAAGCATCCCCCACAGGCAGCCATCCCCTTGCTGCATTATTCTGATTTTCTTCTCCGAAGACTGTTCCGCGGGTGGCTGTCTGTATAAAAAGAAGCTCATTGAGAGCTTCTTTTTTATGGAAGGTAAAAGCTCCTCATGAACCAGCACCTTATACAACAGTCCTTTAGACAGCTAACCCCTAAACGGCATGTTTTTTAGAAATTTTATTCAAAAACATCGCGTTCAGGGGTTGTTTGATCATTTGTCGCTTGAAAGGAGACCTTGCCTGCTTTTAAGCGTTCTATAATGAGCGCAAAAGGAGGTAAGATCAAATCCGCCAAACCTGAAGAATAAATCCCGTTATCTCCCTCTGCCCACTGTGTATTGCGTGCGGATGTTTGGGTATATTATAGTTGAGACATGGATCCGCACACAAATAAGGAGGACAGCATGGGATTATTGGATGACCTGTTTTCAGATCCGTTTGATCTGAACAACGACGGGAAAATGGACATGGGCGAGAGCTTCCTTGAGTACATGATCTTCAAGGAAGTCATGAAGGAAGAGGATGAGGAGAAAGGAGAACAAGACCATGATGATCGGACCGGAAGCCTATTATAAGATGAATATTGAAGGAAAAAGCGCGGCAGAGATAAAAGAAGAAATCGCCAGCCTTGAGACAGTGAGAAAGGCGTATGATGAGACTGTGAAGTAAAGTTGACACTATACTCCCAGGGGAGTATAGTAAAAGCGCGCAGGAGGCAGACATGATCATATACCACGGTTCGGATCATATAATCCAACAGCCTGTATTTGGCGAAGGGAAAACATATAACGATTACGGGCGGGGCTTTTACTGCACATTCAGCTCCGACATGGCGAAGGAATGGGGAGCAGCTAAGAGTAAGGACGGATTTGTCAATCAGTACACTATTGATACTGACGGACTATCCATACTTGACCTGAATTCTCCTGAATTCTGCATTTTGCATTGGCTTTCGGTTCTGCTTGAAAACCGCCGGTTTGACATATCCGCACCGCTCGCCTCCCAGGCGCGGGAATACATATTATCAGCGTTCCATGTGGAATATGACAAGTCCGACTGCATTACGGGCTACCGGGCGGATGACAGCTATTTTTCATTTGCCCAGGATTTCCTGAATGGCACTATCTCTTACCGCCAGCTGAAGCACTCCATGCGTCTCGGGGAGCTCGGCGTGCAGTTTGTATTAAAAAGCGAGAAGGCATTTTCCAGGATAAAATTCGTGGATTTCGAAATTGCCGGCCATGAGGAGTGGTATTCAAAGAGAATGCAGCGCGACAAGAGCGCACGCCGGGAGTACTTTGATAAAGAACGGAGCAGGGTGCTTCCGGGAGACATATTTATAACACAGATACTAAGTGAGGAGATAAAGCCTGATGATCCGCGCTTACGATGAAATATACCTCGAAAAAGCCCGCCTGACGCTTGCGTGCATGCTGGATCATGCAGTCAACTGTCTTGCGCTTGACCTGTCGGCCTTTATGGGGATGTTCATTGCCACTGGCATCGGAGAATGCTTTGAGCATGGAGATGCAGGCATAGTTGCCGGAAGGTCGGGGATTGAGCTCGCACACATGGTGGCTGAAAAGAGCGGGCTGAAGAGCACTTTCACGGAGACTGTCCGTCCATACGCAGCCGGACGCAGCAGAGAATACTGGATGGGCTGGGCGCTAGGCTATTACCAATGGTACACATCTCTGCCTTTCGCGTATATCATAAATTACGTTCCCGCCGGGGACATCCGAGACCTGTATGATCCCTACCATGAAATGGACATAATGCAGTTCTGTGACCGCATGAGCGGACTTATAAGCGCCGTTTCACCGGAGACAAATCTGAAGAGACTCCGTGTTCTGAATGGGATGAGCCAGAGTCAGCTGGCCAGGGATAGCGGCGTACCCCTCCGCACGATCCAGCAGTATGAACAGCGCCAGAAGGATATCAATAAAGCTCAGGCCGAATATATAATAAAGCTTTCCGGTGCCCTTAACTGCAGCCCGGAGGTCCTGATTGAAAGGCTCTGACGAATAATGACATTAATGTAGCGTACAGGTGCATGCCGCGCCTGTACGCAATATTTTCATAAATTTACATTCGAAAATACACAGTATAGGGGTTATAATTTAACCTGCATTAAACGGGAGGGCAATTATGGAGTTCTTATCGAATAATGAGCAGATGTGGCTGCCCGGCGAAGACGGGAAGAAACTGGCACTTATAGATTACCCTGAGATCAGGCCGGGCGTAGTGAATATAGTTCACACAGAAGTTGCCCCGAGCCTTGGCGGACAGGGGATAGCAGGCAAACTGACGCAGGCAGCTGCCGAGCAGCTCCGAAGCGAAGGCAGAAAGGCAGTCCTTACATGTTCCTACGCGGTCAAATGGTTTTCCAAGCATCCGGAGTATGCGGATGTGCTGGAGGATCCCGAGGCGGAGGCAAAGAAAGCAGAGATGTACGGAGGTCCCGCGTGCGGGATCAGACGGTGATAAAAGAAGGAGACAGATATGAAAACAGTTATCATCAACGGCAGCCCCAGGAAAAACTGGAATACGGCGGAAGTATTAAAGGAAGCGAAGAAAGGCGCAGAGGCAGCGGGCCGCGAGGTGGTCTATGTTGATCTGTATGACCTTAAGTTCACCGGCTGCAAAAGCTGCCTTGGCTGCAAGCGCAAAGGCCTCGAAGATCCCTGCAAATGCTTCATAAAGGATGAGCTGTCTCCTGTACTCGAGGAGATCTACACAGCAGATCATCTGATCATCGGATCGCCCATCTATTTCGGACAGCCGACAGGTGAGGTGCGTTCGTTCATGGAGAGGGCATGTTTCCCCGCGCTTTCATATAACAATTACTCGAGCATTTTTAAGGGAAAGGTTGACGTGTCAGTTTTCCTCACCATGAATGCGGGCAAGGACATTTACGACAGGGCATACAAGGTAGCCATGGAGAACTATTTCTCCGCGTTCATGATGCTGAACGGAGATGTGGAGATAATCCCGGTTTACGATACACTGCAGATCAAGGATTACTCAAAATACGAGATGGCCGGGTTCAATGAGGAACACAAGAAGGCTGTAAGGGAAGAACAGTTCCCGGCAGACCTTAAAAAAGCATATGAGATTGGAGAAAGAAAATGATCACTATCAACAACGAACTGGAATTGTCAATTCCTGAAGATTTCCGGGAAATGAGCGCCGATGAAAAGGCAGGGCTGCAGATGTCTTCGCATGGTGAGAGCATTTGCCTGAAAGCACCTGAGCGTCACATGGTCATCTCGATCGGTTGGAAGAAAAACGGCCTGCTCAGCAAGCTCCTTAGCGGCGGTGACTTTGCGGAGGAACTGGATTCCTGCTACAGGAAAGCAATGAAGCCGTTCGGATACAGAAGGACTGATGACATAAGCCGCGAAGTTGACGGTGTGAAGGCTGACGGCATCCGCTACGAGTACACGGCTCAGGACATAGGCATGACCGGAGAGTCAATGGGACTTAAGAAGGACAACGAGATCTATTATTTCCACGTATATTACCGCACTATGTACAGCGACACCGGCAGGGATGTCTGGAACGGAATTCTTGACTCGGCCAAATGGAAATGACAAAGGAGACCATAAATGAAGATAGCAGTTACATATGACAACGGAAACATTTTTCAGCACTTTGGAAAGACTGAGACATTCAAGATCTATACAGTCGAGGACGGCAAGGTGGTCAGCTCGGAAGTGATCGGCTCAAACGGAAGCGGACATGGCGCTCTGGCAGGCCTGCTTGATGACAAGGGAGTCGCGGTCGTGATCTGCGGAGGCATCGGAGGCGGCGCGCAGGCAGCGCTCGAGAAAATGGGCATTGAGCTTTGCGCAGGAGCTTCGGGAGACGCAGACGCTGCAGTGGAGGCATATCTCAAGGGAGAGCTTGTAAATACAGGAGCCAACTGCGACCATCATCACGACGAGGAGGAGGGATGCGCTCATGACTGCGGCAGCTGCGGAAGCGGATGCGGCGGACCGCAGATCACAGGAAAGAATGCAGGCAAAAAGGTGCGCGCACATTACCTCGGCAAGCTGAACGACGGAACCGTTTTCGATTCATCATATGAAAGAGAAGAGCCGTTGGAGTTCATCTGCGGCGCGGGCATGATGATCAAGGGATTTGACGAGGCAGTGGCCAACATGGAAGTCGGACAGATTGTTGATATCCATCTCATGCCGGAAGATGCATACGGCCATCCGGACCCGGCTGCGATACTGACTGCCGAGATCAGCCAGGTTCCCGGATCGGAAAACCTCTCCGTCGGCGAGCATGTATATCTGCAGGATAACTACGGCAGGCCCATCCCTGCGGTTGTGGCTGCAAAGGATGAAAAGACCATCACATTTGACGCAAACCATGAGATGGCCGGCAAGGAACTGAACTTCCACATAGAGCTGGTGAGCGTAGAGTAATTTATGCAGTATATCGTCACATTTCTGGAAGGGATCATAACGTTCATATCGCCGTGCCTGCTGCCGCTGCTCCCGGTCTACATCACATTTTTCGCGGGTGACCCGGAGAAGGCGAAGGCGGAAGGCGGCTCAGCAAAAGGCGCTGCCGTTATCCGCGCACTCGGGTTCATCCTTGGATTTACGGTGATATTCATAGTCCTCGGCGCGGCGTTCGCGACAGTCGGCAAGTTCCTGAACAGGTGGAAGACCATCGTTAACATAGTCTCCGGCCTGATAGTCATCTTCTTCGCGCTGATGTACATGGGCGTCATCAAGTGGAACCCCTTCCTGAAAGTGAAAGGCCCCTCAACCGAGAAACTGAAGGGCAGAAACCTGGGAAAATTCGTGGAAGCGTTCATCTTCGGGCTGGTATTTTCCATCAGCTGGACACCGTGTGTCGGAACATTCCTCGGAAGCGCGCTGCTATTGGCATCGCAGTCTGGCAGCACATTTACAGGGATACTGATGCTGCTCGCGTACTCGGCGGGGCTTGGCATCCCGTTCATGATCTGCGCGGTGCTGATCGACAGCATTTTCGGGGCGGTAAACTGGATAAAGAAACACTATAAAGTGATCAACATGATATGCGGGATCTTCCTGCTGGCAGTTGGCGTGCTGATGGCGACAGGTCTCCTGGGCAAATGGATCTCGCTGCTGAGTTAGGAAAATGAAGGCTAGAAACATTTTATTGATAATTGGCGGAGTCATTGTATTGGCAGGACTTCTTTTCGGAGCGTCAGTCCTGTATAAGAAGATGGCGGACAAAGTCGATACTGAAAATGTGGTCGAGTTCCAGACGAGCGCCGAGGCGCCTGCCGAGAGCGGCGCCGGGGAAGCTCCGGTGCAGGGAAATACTCCCGCCAAGAACTTCGCGATGACAGATGCAGACGGAAATGAGATGATGCTCTCCGATCTCTTCGACAAGCCGGTCGTCCTCAATTTCTGGGCGAGCTGGTGCCCTCCGTGCAGGGGGGAGATGCCTGACTTCGAGGAAATGTATAAGCAGCACGGAGACCGGATAAACTTCGTGTTCGTGAATCTCGTGGACGGCTCGAGGGAGACCGAAGAGACCGCTAAGGCATTCATCGAGGAGCAGGGCTTCACATTTCCCATTTACTTTGATATTTATGGTGAAGGCTCCGAGGATTATGAAATATACTACATTCCGGATACATTCTTCATCGACCGCCACGGCGACGTGGTGAGCTACGCGGTCGGCGGCATAGATAAAGAACAGATGCAGGCAGGTATCGACAAATTGCTGGAGGAGTGAGCCTAAGGTATTGACACAGTGCCCCCATCCACGGGATTTTGCCATCATATCCGGCAGAAATCCTGTGGATGGGGGCTTTTTTCATTGATCGTAAGAAAAGGATGCCGTAAGGGGCAGGTTGATGTATTATTAGGACAGGATGATCACCACTAAAGATGCAAAAAACTTAATAAAGCGATTCGACCGGCTCTCCGTCCGGAGGGATGGCGTGTTCAGGTACAGCGATGATATCAGGGCAAACATCAAAAAGCTCTTCGACAAGCTGCTCGGGACCTGGACATTTAAGCGCGCCATCACAAGTGACCTGGCAAACGGGATCGCAGCGCAGGGTGCAATGGATACGACATTTGCCCAGCTCATCCCCTATGTCTATAAATACAGGAAAATGGAGCCGCTGACCGCGGACCTCGACGCGCTGAACGCAAAGTACAACGGTTATCTTCAAAAGAAACTAAAGGAGATATCCCCGGCAGCATCTTCGATCCGCTGGGTATTTACATCTTCCGCAAAGAAGGATGAGATCGCGCGCACTTACGAGGAAGCCAGAAGCATCATCGACGGCATTTATTCCATGGAGACGGAGCGCATAGCCGCTGCAGCGGACGCCTTAAAACGCCCGGCCGAAAATGATATCTACGGGGACTTTGAGAGCAATAAGTTCGCTTACTTTAAAACGATCAGGAGCATCATTCCGGACGCGGGTACCCGCGGCGGGGCCGTGCCTGAGTTTAAGGATCTCGAGGACAGGTTCGCCGGGGCAGTGCGGATCACTGACGAGGCGGAATTCGAATTTGAAAAGTCAAGGAGCGACGTGGCCGGGGCAGTGGACGCGCTGGTCGGCGCCAAGCTTGACGAGATCCTCAAAGGAATCCCTGTCGACGAGCTGAACCGGGACAAGGCCGGCATCAGGATCAACACTCTTAAGGAAGCCGGATATACAACGCTCTCTGACATCAATAAAGCGGGTGCGGACAGGCTGTCCTACATCAACGGCATCGGCCGCGACACCGCAGAGCTGTGCAAGCGCCTGACCCGCGAATATGCAGCCCGCGCGAGGGAGACGATCAAGATAAGCTTAAGCGCGGACGAGCGCACGCTTGAGGCGTCCAAGCTGATCACGGCCATTTACAAATATAAGGACAAAAAGAAAGCCCACGACCGTTTGGAGGAGCTCCGGGCAAATGAGCTGGAGCCCGTGTCAAAGGCGGTCGATACCTTAAGGAGTGCGGGCAACGGCTCGGGCTGGTTTTTCTACAGCGACGCGTCCAAACACATCATGGTCGACGCCTATGATTATGTCCGGGATTTCATTTCGGGCGATGTGAACCGGGAACTCCACCGGCTCGGGACCGCGATCAAAGAGGACGCGATAGCCACTGATCCGTGGGCGGATTTCAGCGCGGATGCGGTCGGATACATTGGAGCAATCGAGGACATTTGCCCGGGAGTGCTCGGAAATGATGACAACATCTACGGCCTGCCGGAGGACCTGGCGCTTGAGATAAGGGACGAAGGCATTTTCCCGAACGGGCTCAAGTGCACGCTGAGGCGTTACCAGGAGTGGGGCGTCAAATACATCCTCCATCAGGGCCGGGTCCTGCTCGGAGATGAGATGGGACTTGGAAAGACGATCCAGGCAATAGCCGCGATGGTGTCGCTTAAGAATACCGGGGCAGACCGTTTTCTGGTCGTATGCCCGGCGAGCGTGCTTGAAAACTGGTGCAGGGAGGTCGTGCAGCACAGCGCGCTTAAGCCCGTCAGGATACACGGCGCTGACAGGGCAGATGCCCTGAAGGAATGGCTCCGCGGCGGCGGTGTCGGTATCACGACTTATGAGACCACCGGCTCTATCCTCACAGGTGACTGGAAATGTGACATGCTGGTCGTGGATGAGGCGCACTATGTGAAGAACCCGCAGGCCCGGCGGACAAAAAACGTTGCAGCACTCAGCGGGCGTGCAGGACGTGTCCTGTTCATGACGGGAACTGCGCTTGAAAACAGGGTCGACGAGATGATCAACCTTGTGAACATGCTGAACCCGGACGTTGCGAAGCGGATAGAGAACATCGCGTTCCTGGCTTCGGCTCCGCAGTTTAGGGCAACGGTCGCACCTGTCTATTACAGGCGAAGGAGAGAGGACGTCCTTACTGAGCTCCCTGACCTCACCGAGACGCAGGAGTGGTGCGTGCTGGGCGAGCGCGAAGAGAGTTTCTATGAGTGGGCAGTGCTCCGCAGGAATTTCGCTGAGAGCCGCCGCGTCTCATGGAACGTGGATGACATAAAGCATTCTGTCAAGGCTGCCAGGATGATGGAACTGATTGAGGAGGCCGCCGAGGCGGAGCGCAAGGTCATCGTGTTCTCGTTCTTCCTGGACACCATGAAGAAGGTCTGCGAGCTGCTGGGCGATAAATGTTACGGTCCGATCAACGGATCAGTCCCGCCCGCAAAGAGGCAGGAAATCATAGATGAATTTGACAAAGCGCCGGCAGGCTCAGTGCTCGCCGCGCAGATCGTGGCAGGCGGCACGGGAGTTAACATCCAGTCGGCGAGCGTCGTCATCATCTGCGAGCCGCAGCTTAAGCCGTCCACCGAGAACCAGGCGATCTCCCGCGCCTACCGCATGGGGCAGAGCAGGAATGTGCTTGTCTACCGGCTGCTGTGCAAAGACACGATCGATGAGAGGATAACAGAGATACTTGAGGAGAAACAGCAGATATTTGACGCATTTGCCGATGAGAGCGCAGCGGCTGCTGTTGAAAATGTCGAACTCGATGAGAAGTCGCTCGGCGACATCATCCAGGAGGAGATCGACAGGATAAACGCGAAAAAAGCTAAATAGTTAAAGGAGGTATCAACTATGGCAAACAAATACGAAGGAACCCAGACAGAAAAGAACCTGATGGCCGCTTTCGCAGGCGAGTCAGAAGCACGCAACAAGTATACATATTTTGCCTCCAAGGCAAAGAAGGAAGGATTCGAGCAGATCTCTGCCCTCTTCACCAAGACGGCTGACAATGAAAAAGAACATGCCGAGCTCTGGTTCAAGGAGCTGAACGGCATCGGCAACACCGCCGAGAACCTGCTCGCTGCCGCTGAGGGCGAGAACTACGAGTGGACTGACATGTACGCAGGATTTGCCGAGACGGCAGATGCCGAGGGCTTCCATGAGCTGGCTGCTAAGTTCCGCATGGTAGCTGAGATCGAGAAGCATCACGAGGAGCGCTACCGTGCACTGCTCAAGAATGTGGAGACCCAGCAGGTATTTGAAAAGAGTGAAGTCAAGATCTGGGAGTGCCGCAACTGCGGACATATCATGGTCGGAACGAAAGCTCCGCAGGTATGCCCTGTCTGCGCACATCCGCAGAGCTACTTTGAGATCAACTCGAAGAACTATTGATATGGCCTGATGGCCGAGAAGGCGTTAGGGGGCAGTTTGCCCCATAACGGCTGGTTTAGACATGAAAATAGGCCAAAACTGCAGCGTTAGGGGGCAGTTTTGACCAGATAATGTGCGTTAGGGGGCAAAAAGTGCCCCATAGCGCACCAGCTTACATAAAATATATTAAGAAAACCTAGCGTTAGGGGGCAAACCGCCCCCTAACGCCAAGCAAAGATGAGACTCTTTATCGCGATCAAACTTAATGAAGAGATCAAACAGGAGCTGATAGAGGCACAGAACCGGATGTATGAGAGCGGAGTGAGCGGAAAGTTCTCTCCGGAGGAGAACCTGCATCTTACTCTGGCTTTTATCGGCGAGTATCCGGACCCGGAGGCGGTCATGGACGTCATCTCGACTGTGCCGTTCACACCATTTGACATCGCCTTAGACGGATTCGGAACATTTACCGACACCTGGTGGGCGGGAGTTAAGGAGAACCCCGCGCTGCAGGCGGTTGTGAGAAGGATAAGAAGAGCCCTCTCGGAAGCGGGGATCCCATTTGATAAAAAGCCGTTCAGGCCGCACATCACACTGGTGAGACGGGCGAAGGCGCAGCTTGGAGTACCGGAGATGGAAGCGCTCAGCGCCTGCATGAGGGTGATGTACATTTCCCTCATGCGCTCGGACCGCGGAAAGAACGGGATGATATATACAGAAGTCGGAAGGGTGGAGTCATGAAGGAAGAATGTCTGATCTGCAAGGCGCCGCTTGAGTATCTGGAGGCGGATGTCCTCATGGAATGCGAGCTTTGCCATAAAAAAGAAAACAGCAAGACCCGGTGCGTCAACGGCCACTATGTGTGTAACGAATGCCATACAAAGGGGCTGGATTCAATCATCGGCCTGTGCATGGCAGAGACTTCAAAAGATCCGGTCTTCATCATAGAGAAAATGATGAACATGCCGTTCTGCCACATGCACGGTCCCGAACATCATGTCATGGTCGGGGCAGCGCTGCTGACCGCGTATAAAAACGCGGGCGGAGACTTAGACCTTGGCAGCGCGCTGAAAGAGATGATAAACAGGGGAAAGAGCGTGCCCGGCGGCGCGTGCGGATTCTGGGGGGCCTGCGGCGCTGGCATCAGTTCGGGAATGTTCATCTCGATCATTTCGGGGTCGACGCCGCTTGCGGTAGAGCCATTCACCCTGTCGCACAAGATGACGGCAAGCTCGCTTGGCAGGATCGGCGAGATAGGCGGACCCAGATGCTGCAAGAGAGATTCGTTCCTCTCGATCCTTGCAGCCATTGACTTTGTTAAGGAGCACTTCGGGGTCCAAATGGAGACGCACGAAGTGATATGCGAATACTCACATCTGAACAACCAGTGCATCGGAAAGCGCTGCCCGTTCGCAAAGGTGAACCACTAGAAAATGGAACGGCTGATATTCCACATCGATGTAAACAGCGCATTCCTCTCGTGGGAATCGGTGAAACGCCTCTCGGAAGGCGGCGATGACCTGCGCCTTATCCCGGCGATCGTGGGCGGAGACCCTCAGAAGAGAACGGGGATAGTGCTGGCCAAATCAATCCCTGCGAAGAAGTATGGCGTGATGACAGGTGAGCCGGTCTCAATGGCTCTGCGCAAATGCCCGGGACTGGTGATCGCAAAGCCTGACTTCAGGCTGTACGAGCGCTGTTCGAAGGCGTTCAAGGCCATTTGCCGGAAATACGCCCCTGCGATGGAGTCAGCTTCGATCGACGAGGTCTTCCTGGACATGACCGGGACAGGCCGGATCTACCCCGACCCGATCAAGACCGCGTACGAGATAAAGGACCGGATCCGCGATGAGCTCGGATTCACGGTAAATGTCGGCATCGGCCGCAGCAAGCTCTGCGCCAAGATGGCCAGCGACTTCGAAAAGCCGGACAAGGTTCACACGCTGTTCC
>SVDE01000245.1 GCA_015057955.1 Lachnospiraceae bacterium
AAAGAATTATGCTGACGACTGTGAACCTGTAGTGGACCCAAAGCTATTCGATGAAGTGCAGGAGATCTATGCAAGCCGCAGGCACCATAAAAAGATTTGCAGAAAAACTGTAAACCCCTTTATGAAAATGATGACAGATGTGGAAACAGGCGCGAAAGTGATCATGAAGAAAAACGCAAATAATGGCATATATGATTTTCATTTTCAGCCACCAAAGCCGGACGGTATTTGCTACGAACGGACCTGCATGGAATACCATGAGGCCATAAGACAGGTCAGATCTGTTTTGGAAGAAGAGAAACGAACTGCTGAGATAGCCCTAAGCAAAATCGAATCATCAGATGGCCAGGAGTATTTGAGGCTGCAGATCAAGGATGTGCAGGATGAGGCAAAGGTATGTCTGCAGAAGATGGCAGACTTGATAGTATCGGAAGGCATAACAGCAAACTGCTCCGAACTATCAGAGCTGACAGATCATATAAGCAACATATCAGTGGAAGTTGAGCAGATCAAAATAGCTTTTTCAGAAAACAATCCATGGATCAGACTTTTTTTAGAATATGATAATCAGCATGATCTGACGCGAGCTTATCTCAAACAATTTGCTGATCATGTATATATCAGGCGTTTTGAAAAGATCAGTCTCATGATCCGGGAAAAGGAATGGAAGGACCGGATTCCTGCTAACTGGTACAGGGAGGAGCAGAATGGCACGAGTCAGTAGAAAAAAGAGAACAACATTACCTGTAAGTGTTGTATCTGCGGCAAAGGTGAATCATTCTTCAGGAGTGATTCAGACAGCATTGTACGCACGTCTGTCTGTTGAGCAGGATGATAATGACACCATCCAGAATCAGGTCGCCCTGCTTCAGAACTATATTAAGGAGCATGAAGATCTTGGAGCATACCGGATCTACACTGACAACGGTTTTACCGGGACCAATTTCAACAGACCGGCATTTCAGGAAATGATGCAGGAAGTTCAATCTGGAACGATACGCTGTGTAGTCGTCAAAGATCTTTCCAGGCTTGGACGGAACTTCATCGAGACCGGCTATATGATCGAAACACTGTTTCCGAAACTGAACGTGAGGCTGATCTCCATCAATGATCATTATGACAGCTTAAGGAATGCTGATCTCAGCGACATTTCTGTTCCAGTTAGGAACATGGTCAATGAACTATATGCGAAGGATGTCTCGAGAAAGATCTGTGCCAGTAATGAAGCGAGGCGGCGGAGCGGTAATTATACTATCGAAAAATGCATATACGGGTATCAGGTCGATAAAGACAGTAATCAATTTATCATAAATCCAGAAACAGCTCCGATCGTAGTTATGATATTCAGATGGTTCATCGATGGAGTTCAAAGCAGTGAGATAGCAAAAAGATTGAATGCACTCAATATAGAGACTCCCAAAGAATATAAATACAGAAACGAATTTGGAGCTCCTTTAGAAAAGAAACAATATTGGGACTCCGGGAAGGTGCGAAGCATCCTCACAAAAGAGGCATATACGGGAGACCGTTTTCTAGGCACAAGGCGGAATCGCTTGTATAAAAATCAGCATAAACAGGAATGGTTGCCAAAAGAGGCATGGACTGTGTATGAAGATGATCATCCTCCATTAGTAAGCCGGGAAGACATGGATACGGCAATGAGCATCATCCGGGATCAGCGGCAAAAGCTCCGCGCAGCGAAACAGGTGACCGACAGTATTCCGCAGAATAGAGAAGGCCTTTTTTCAAACCTCGTCTATTGCAAGAAATGCGGCATACTGATGTATCACCAGATCCTGAAATATCCTGACGGAAGAATAAAGCCGGAAGGACATACATACGATTGCAGAGGGAGAGCGCAGATAGATGATCGCCGGGGTTGTGGTTTAAGAATCAAAGAAGGATATCTTCAGTCTTTGGTTGCAGGGCAGGTACAACTGCTGATCAATAATGTAATTGATCAGGAGGCTGCTATACGCAACATCAAGGCAGCAGCTGATGACAGGAACCCACTCTACAGCTTGCGCAGAGCCATACGGGATCTAAAGGATCAAATTGATGAATGCGATAATAATAATCTGATGATTTATGAGGATTTGACCTCAGGCATACTGGATCAGCAGGATTTCTCTGAACTGAGGAAAAGTTATCAGGCAGAAAGAGCTGATTTAGAAGTGAAGCTGGTAAGGACTCAGAAGGAACTGCAAGAAAAGGAAAAATCATATCAGAAGATCCGGCAGCTGGCCAAGAAACTAAAACCTTATACAGAGCATCTGGCGCTTACGAGAGAACTTGTCGATATGCTGATTGATAGGATTGAGGTAGATGAAGATCTCAATGTAGAGATTCATTTCAAGTGTGCCGATGTATATAAAGGCGCTTTAACTGATAGCAGGGCAGGTGAAAATACATGATTGCACTATATCTGAGATTATCACTGGCTGACGGTGATCTTGGTAACGATGGCAAGGACGAGAGTAACAGTATCGAGAGTCAGCGGGCGATACTATGGGATTATATTCACCAGAGAGATGATATCTCCGGCGAAGTTGAGGAATATATCGATGATGGATATAGCGGAACCAATTTTAACAGACCGGCTTTTCAGACGATGCTGGAAGATATGAAAAAAGGAAAGATCGTCACGATGCTCACCAAGGATCTCTCTCGACTTGGAAGAAATTACATTGAAGTAGGAGATTATATTGAGCAGATATTTCCTATGTTGGGTGTGCGCTATATTGCTGTTAATTCAAACTATGACAGCAACGAATACCTGGGTTTTACAGGTGGCCTGGATATGAGCTTCATGAACCTCGTTAATACTCTGTACAGTAAGGATTTATCAAAGAAATGGCGTTCTTCAGTGGAGACAAAATGGAAGAACGGTATTTCCACAAGCGGACGCATGCCGCTTGG
>SVDE01000246.1 GCA_015057955.1 Lachnospiraceae bacterium
GATAATTTCTTGGTCATGATCAGGACCAGCATTGCAACTACAGTAATAAAACCTAGTGCAGCTAACATTTAGCGTTCCTCCTTATAAAATGTGAACAATTTGTGTTTTACACAAAAAGTATAAAAAAACAGGAGTATCCCATCAATACTCCTGTTTTCCAGTATTCTAGAATCTTTGAATACTCAGTTATCAAAAATGCTTGATTTTACAGCATATAATTCAGTTCCGTTATTTCAGAATCTTATTCCAAGATTTTAGAAATCGGTGTTTTCCCCCACTATTTCAGTTTTGAATATAAACTTGCCAGGGAAATGCCAAGTTTCTCCGCCACTTTCTTTTTCCCCTGAAGACTGCTTCCGTAAAACTCCATCATCTTCAGTATCTCATTCCTCTCATATGCTCTTACCCGTTCAGGCAGCGTAAGTTCATTTTCTGAAGAATCCACTCTCAGATGCTCCGGAAGACACTCCTCTGTTATCATTCCATCCTTTGCCAGATATGATGAGAACTCGATCACATGCTGGAGTTCCCTGACATTACCCGGCCATCTGTACCTCATGAGCCAGTCTACGGCTTCATCTGTTATGTCAAGTTTTCTTTTCTGATCAATCCCGAGACGGTTAAGCTCCTGCCGTACGATCAGCGGCACATCATCCATCCTCTCTCTTAACGCAGGAACGTTAATGCTGAATGTTCTGAACAGATAATACAGTTCAGCGTTAAACTTGTTTTCTCCAACCTTTTTTTCAATATCAACTGTGCTTCCGGCAATAATGCGGGCTTCCAAAGGGATCAGATAGTCTGCGCCTTCACGGTGAAATCTTTTTGACTGAAGCGCGTTGTAAAGCTTCGCCTGAACATCCATCGGCATTTCTGTAATGTCATCTATAAAGATAGTGCCGTCCTTCGCCGCTTCCAGAAAGCCCATGGATCCGATATTGGTCCTGTCTGCTTCCACTCCGAAAAGCATTTCATCCAGATTTTCCCTGATCTCCTGGCAATCCACCTTGATAAATGGTCCTTCATGTCTCGAACTTGCATTATGTATAGCCTGAGCATACATGGTTTTGCCAACGCCGTTCTCACTTGTAACAAGAATAGGAAACTCGGTCTCAGCCAGCCTTATAGCGGATGCCTTGCACGCAGCAGATTTTCTTCCCCTGGCAACTATGCTGTTAAAAGTGACCCTTACACTGGAAGCGCTCACCATTGACATGACCTGATTGCTTCTTGCTTCCATGGCATCTAGTTCTTCCCTGAAAGCAGCTGCGTCATCCATGAAAGTGACTACCGAGATACCTCCGATCACCTCTTCACCGGAAAAGATCGGATACATGTTAACATAATAGGCATCTTTTCCCTCCCTGCGGCGTTGTCTGAGCATTGCTTCACCTGTCCTGACCACTTCAGGGAGCATGGCGCCGGGGCGCAGGTCCTTGAGATACTTACCTATGACCTGAGAGGGATGTACACCGCTGTCTTCACTGACAAATTTAAGATAAACCTCATTGCCGAAAATGATCTTATATTCCCTGTCAATGACAACGATTCCCTCATGAACTGAATTCAATAGTGCTTTGATATCATCAGAAAAGATCATGCGTTTCCCTCCTTCCATAGATGGTTTCATTATATTTTGAACCGTTCAAGCAGGCAAGGATAAAAATATCAGTTCTTTACAGTTTTTCTCATAATCGTTATAATCCTAAATGTACACATATATATACAATACGAGCCAATCTACATGGAGAGGAACAATTAATGGCAGAGAATGAAAAGACCCCGGAGCAGCTTCAGGCTGAAGCAAAAGAAAGAAGAGAAAAGCAGAAAAGGGACATCCTGCATTCAGGTCCCTGCTCAAGTCCTTATAAGGATAACTGCCCCTGCACAAATGACTGCGTGCTGCACGGACGCTGCTGCGATTGCATTCACAACCACATCCAGAACAGGATCAATTCCGGTGAACCCGCAAACGACACCAGTTGGCTTGTTGCATGCATGAGGCTCGCCCATGAAGGGAAATTTGACTGCCTCTATGTTCACAAAAATGAAGAGGTATAGATGACCGGGAAGAAACAGCTTGGATTGGATTTTACGGAAGGGCCGATATTGCCGCTTCTGGTACGCTACTGCATTCCTTTCCTTCTTGCAAATATACTTAACAGCTTGTACAACACGGTCGATACGATAGTCATCGGTCAGTTTGTCGGCGGCGTGGGAATAGTCGCGGTAACCATGGGCGGCAAGACACTGAACATGTTTACCATGATCGGCAACGCCCTTGCGGGCGGCGGCCAGACTCTGATCGCCCAGCTGACAGGAGCAAAGCGGAAAGACGATATTAACAGCACCATAGGCACACTTTTTTCGACCCTGCTCATACTCGCTGTTGCCATCGCAGGCATACTCATATCCTGTGCCAAACCCATACTGCATATTCTGAACACTCCCGAAGAGGCTCTGCAAGGAGCGTTTTATTACCTTATAATAACAACAGCAGGCATTCCGCTCATGTTCGGATACAATGCTGTCAGCGCCGTTCTGAGGGGAATGGGCGACAGCAAAAGTCCTCTGCTCTTCATCGGGATCGCTGCCATCTTCAATCTGATCGGAGATATCGTCTTTATAGTGATATTCCACATGGGAGCTGTTGGCACTGCCATCGCCACAGTCATGGGCCAGGGGATCTCATTGATCTTCTCCATCGTTTATCTGATCAGGCGCAAAGAACGGTTCGGGTTTGATTTCCGCCTCAGGAGCTTCCGCATTGATACGGTCAAATTGAAGATCATTCTTAAGATCGGGCTTCCGATGGCCCTCAGGGGATTGTTCATATCCGGAGCCCAGCTCTTCATGATGAGATTCATCAATGCCTATGGCGTGGCTCAGGCTGCCGCTTATTCGATAGGAGACAAG
>SVDE01000247.1 GCA_015057955.1 Lachnospiraceae bacterium
CGGCGCCCTGCTGGCCCACTTTGAGAACAAAGTCATGTTCCAAGGCTTCATCTGGAACCTGAACAGCTTCGACCAGGAAGGCGTCCAGCTCGGCAAGCTTCTCGCCAAGCGCGTCCTCGCTCATGAGACAGACGGTGCCCTCAAGGCCTACGCAGACCTGTTCGAGATTTGATCATTGTCCGGTGGTCTGATCGCTGTCCAGTCTGATCGCTGTCAGTACCATTTATTGAGGCATAATAAACCGCAGGTTTCCGGTCTTTTATCCCCCCGGAACCTGCGGTTTTCTTTTCTCACTGTGTTTCTTCCCTGTGGTTTTCTTCCCTTTGGCTTTCTTCCCTGTGGTTTTCTTCCCTTTGGCTTTCTTCCCTTTGGCTTTCTTCCCTTTGGCTTTCCTCCCTTTGATTTTCTATGGCCTCCGTTCTATCCGGTCCGCTGCCGGAACCGGCTGCCGCCTCCAGCATAAGCAGCCTTTTTCTCAGGCGGTATTTGTCGCGCACATGGAAAAAGATAATAATAGCAAAGATTCCCAGGATCACGGCCCAGAACAGGCCCAGATTGTCTGCCAGCAGGTCTGCCGTCGTATAGGCATACAGGCCTTCCCTGTAGCGATAGGACCTGCTGAGCGCATAGTCTTCGTCCAGGGCACGAATGCCCCGGTTCAGCAGTCTCAACAGACTCCCGTTCCCGGCAGCGACACCCAGGCAGATCTCCTCCTGCCGGCCGGTCTGAATGCATCCGAGCTCCCGGTATTTTCTGTTCCTGAGTATATCGTCAGCCCTCAGGCCGTTGAGAATGGTAAAATCCGCCTCTCCGGAAACGACCGCTTCGAGGCACTCCTCTATGGAAGAGAAGGCGACAAGCTCTGCCTCCGGAAACAGAATACGGATACTGTCATCCTGCATCCTGTTGTTTTCATTCACGGCAAAGCGGGCCTTTTTATCCCTCTTGTATTCGCCCCGATAGACCAGTTCTATGGCTGTCGTGATGACCGGATCTGACTGATAAAAGCCATTATCCTCCGCGTAGTACAGATCTCCGCTCACAGGGAAGGCGATATCGATGCTCCCCTCTGCCAGCGCCGCGATCATTTCTTCATAATTTTCGAATCCCTGCCATTCTGTTTTCATCTCTTCGATCCCGAGATTTTCCATGATCTCGGGCAGAATGTCCGTCACAAGCCCGGTCATCTGGCCGGTCTTGTCCGCGTCGCTGTAGGGCAGGCAGTGAAGGAGGCAGCCGGCCTTCAGCGAATCGTGGTCCTCTATCCACTCCTCTTCCTCCGGCGCAAACGCCCTGTTTTCAATGCTTTCCGGGGCATATTTCGCGCTGAGGATATTCAGATAAGCGGGCTCATCGGCCAGAAGCTGCGCCTGGGCAGCATTCAGCTGTTCCAGCAGGTCAGTCCTGTCCGGGCTCACACAGAGAAAATAATCGGAAGTGCCGAAGACCGCAATGATCTGCGCGTGTTTCTGACCATAGGCGCCGTTCCCCTCCACAGCGAGCACATCGATCTCATGGTCTTTGAAATCCTTCCGGAGAGCGTCATAATCCTCATAGGTCACCACTTCCGCATAGACGGAATGGCTGTTCAAAAAGTCCCGGAGCAGGCTGACAGCGGCTCCGTTCAGAACGCCGATCCTCCTGTCCTCCAGCGTGGCAGGATCCGAAGTGATCTCCGTGTCCGTATCATGCCTGAGCAGGCTGCAGGGTTCGTTCCCCATGGGAGAAACAGGATATTTGATCGTTTCGGCGCGGTCCTGTGTCCATGTCAGACCCGCCATAAGATCGACCTCGCCCTCTGCCAGGTCTTCATAAAGGTCGGAGAAGCTGCCGTACACATACTCATACTTCCAGCCCGTGTATTGTGCCAGCCTGAGATAATATTCGTAGGCATATCCCCTTCTGGCCGAGCCCTCCGATGCCGTCTCCTCGAACCCCTCCTTCTCGTAGTACCCGACCCGCACCGTCTGGCTCTCATTTTCCTCCGCAAAAACAGAAACAGGGAAAGCGGCCGCGGACAGAACAGCCGCACACAGGACCAGGGCTGTCCACCGGAAAAGAAAAATCTCCCGTAATCCGACCTTCCATCTCTGCCCTGATTCTCGATGCCGATTCGCAAACATACCACATACCTTTCCGGCGTCAAAACCTGTCTTCCATTTGTGTTTATTCTTCATCGCGTAATACCCGTGTCTTCAGACATGGGACACACGCGTAAAAGGGAAACCCGCTTCATTGTGGGTACGATCCCGCATCTTCAGACACGGGATACACGCGTAAAAGGGAAGTCCGGCTCATTTTCTCAATGAAGAAGCACAGACAGGAAAATCAAAATACGTCTCTGTGAACGGCTCATTTTCCAGCGTAAAATGCCACCACTCAAAGGGAAACGGCAAAAATCCGTTTCTCATCATGACGCTCCGCAGGAGCATACGGTTCGCATACTGCTCCTCCGTGATCCCCCTGAAATCAGAATGGGAGATCTCTCCGAAAAAGTCAAAGGGACTTCCCATGTCCACTTCCCTGCCCGTACGCATCTCCAGCAAAGTCAGATCCACCGTGCTTCCCCGGCTGTGGCTGGACTGTTTGGCGATATATCCGGCGTTGAACAGTTCCTCTTTTTCCAGATCCGGATAAAAATACTGCTTCATGCGGATATCCTGGTCCTCAAGCCCCCACAGCACAAAATGCTTCACAGCTCTCGCTGGGCGGTAGGCATCAAAGATCTTCATCTGGTATCCCATCACATGCAGTTCCTTGCCCGCGCTTTTCAGCGCCCTCGCGGCTTCAAGCGTAATAAGGGCAGCCGGCTCCTCATAGCCGTCGATCCTCTCTCCGATGAAATTGTAGGTCGAATGATAACGGATCTCCTGGATCACATTCGGAACATAATCTGCCAGAATGACAAAT
>SVDE01000248.1 GCA_015057955.1 Lachnospiraceae bacterium
TTCTTCCGCGGTGATCCCGGTGCAAAGTTCGCTATCGCAAACGCGGGAGGCGGCTTCGCTTACGTTGGCGCGATGCATGACAGCTTTCCCCATGCTCTGGAGCTCTCAAAGATGGGCTACAACGCATTCGCTCTGATCTACCGTCCGGGTGCACAGACAGCGTGTGAGGATCTGGCAAGAGCCATCGCGTTTATCTTTGAACATGCGGAAGAACTGGAAGTTGATACGTCCGACTATTCCCTATGGGGAGGCTCGGCAGGAGCGCGGATGGCAGCGTGGCTTGGCAGTTACGGTACAGAAAACTTCGGAGAAGTTGCTTACCCACGTCCGGCGGCTGTGATTGTGAACTATACCGGCCTTTCGGAGGTGACAGGGTATGAACCTCCAACGTACAGCGCGGTCGGAACAAGCGACGGCATTGCTTCCTACAGGACGATGGAACGGCGTATCCAGGCAATTCAGACAAATGGTACGGATGCAGAGATCGAAGTTTTTAATGGCCTGTCCCATGGTTTCGGGCTTGGCACAGGCACCGTTGCGGAGGGCTGGATCGACCGCGCCGTGGAGTTCTGGGAACGCAACATGAAGAACGAATAAGTTAATGCAGGAGGCTGTAATATGAGAATATGGATGATAACCGGAGCAGGGAGAGGTTTAGGAAGAGCTTTTGTTCAGGAGGCAGTTAATAAAGGTGACGGTGTTATTGCGGCAGTGCGAAAAATACCGCAGGATGATGCGTTGTTTCAGCATGAAAACGTCTTTCCAGTAATCATGGATGTCACCAGACCAGATGAAATCAAGGCTGCAGTAAAGAGCGGCACGGAGCATTTCGGCCGCATCGATTATCTGATCAATAATGCCGGTTTTGGGATGAATGGGGCCTTTGAAGAGATTACGGATGAAGAATTAAGAGCTCTGTTTGAAACGGACTACTTTGGTACGGTGAATGTCTGCCGTGCAGTGATCCCGATAATGAGGGAGCAAAAAAGAGGGAGAATATTCAATATATCCTCACAGGCCGGACTTATGGGATTTAACGGAGGCTCAGCGTACTGTGCAGCAAAGTTTGCTGTTGTCGGCCTTTCGGAAAGTCTGAATCATGAGCTGAATCAATTTGGAATTGAAGTAGCCGCTGTTGCCCCGGGTGCATTCCGCACTGATTTCAGAGATGCAAGCTCTATGCACTTCCTTAAGAATCCGATGCCAGACTATGACGGAACACCGGCACACACAATCGTTGAATGGCTGAAGGAGAATAATCATAAGCAGACCGGAGATCCAAAGAAGGCAGCAGAGTTCCTATATAAAATAGCTGCTTCTGAACCGCTGCCGCAGATTGTAACTATCGGGCAGGATTGCAGCGATGCATCCCTTAACCATTATAAGCAGATCATACAGGAGATTGAGTCATATTATGACGATTCCTGCAGGACAGCTTTTGAAGATTGACGACAGGAAATTGATGAGAGAAAGGCGGAATGAAAAATGAGCATTTTATTTGTAAACGGTAGTCCAAACAAAAGTGGAAATACGGCAAAGCTGGCAAAAGAGCTTCTTGCCGGAAAAGAGTATGAAACTTTGAATCTGATTGACTATAAGATTTATGCCTATGGTCAGGAATACGCCGATGATCAGTTTGATGAGGTCATATCTGCGATCCGCAAGGCGGATATAGTAGTCATGGGTTCGCCGCTATACTGGCACAACATCTGCGGTCTTATGAGAAATTTCCTTGACCGCTGTTACGGCCCGATCGGACAGGGCGAGTTCAGCGGCAAGAATCTGTATTTCATTATGCAGGGTGCTTCACCAGAGAAGTGGCAGTTGGAAGCCTGCGAGTTTACAATGTCCCGTTTTGCCGGACTGTATGGGTTTGCTTATAAGGGAATGGTTACCAATGCGCAGGAAGCAAAGAACCTTAGCGTGGTTTAAATTAGGACTGGGGGTGATGTAGTTTGAAAAAGAAAATATTATCACTCCTGCTTGCTGGTGTGGCTCTTTGTACTCTTGCAGCTTGTGGAAGTGAACAGTATTCTGTAGGAGCTGTGGTGTCAACAGATATGGCGGAACTACAGAACGCAAAAGAAGCAGATACGAAGGCAGAGGAAAGTATGAAGGAGTCATTTACCAGAAACGCAAGAGATATTCCAGATGAACTGGAAGTTATCTCAGATGAATATAGAAAACCTGCTGCACAGGAGGGTACACTTGTAAGGCTGGATTATGAGACATGGGAGTCTTTTTCCTATGAACAGCATAGCCAGAAGCTGACTAAGACGGCTTGGGTGTATCTGCCATATGGATATGACGAAACGCTGCAATATAATATCTTTTATCTTAGCCACGGCGGATGGAGTAATGAAGAAACGGTTCTTGGCACTGATAAACATCCATCGGAATTAAAACATGCGGTGGATCATGCGATTCAGGACGGACGCATGAAGCCGATAATCCTTGTATGCCCAACCTATAATAACACAAGCAGCCGAGACAGTGGGGATTACAGCCTTGCATTGAAACTGACAGACCAGTTTCATAATGAATTATTAAATGACCTGATTCCTGCTGTAGAAGGCAAATATCATACCTGGGCGGACTATAATACCTCACCTGATAACCTGAAGGCTACCCGTGATCACAGGGGGTTCGGCGGTTTTTCGATGGGGAGTGTGAATACTTGGCATACTTTCCAATATTGTCTGGATTACTTCCGGTATTATATGCCTATGAGCGGTAATATGGGAGATGGTGCATGGATCGATTCGGTGGTTCGTTCTTCAGAATGGACGGATGAGGATTTCTTTATCTGGACGGCAACGGGAACGGAGGATTTTGCAGCATCTGGTTTTTCTTATCAGATTAACAGCATGGTGAATGAGTATAGTGATACCTT
>SVDE01000249.1 GCA_015057955.1 Lachnospiraceae bacterium
AGTGTAAGGCTTGCCACCCTGGTCGGATCTGTAAACATGGGTCTGTCTATTTCCTGTGCCACTTAACGCCCTCTCTGGTGTCCTCCAGTACAATGTCCATGGAAAGGAGCTGTGCCCTTATGGCGTCTGCCCTGGCAAAGTCCTTTGCCTTTCTGGCAGCCTGCCTTTCAGCTATGAGAGCTTCGACCTCTTCGTCAAGGCTCTCCTCTTTCTTTTCGGTGACGATACCAAGTACATCACACAGCATCTGGAGTTTTTCCTTGAGCTGTTTTACAAACGCGATCGATGAATCCTCATTTACAGCTGCGTTGATCGCTCTTACAAGTTCAAATATGGCTGCTATGGCATCGGCTGTATTGCAGTCGTCATCCATTGCGTCTTCAAACTTTCTGATATATGCATCGGCAAGATCCATGTCCTCGCCTTCAAGCGGTCCTTCTGCGCGGTTTGTACCGTTTTTCAGGATGAAATCCAGGTTGCTTACCGTATTAAGGATCCTGTCGAGTCCGGTCTTCGCGCTCTCCATCAGTTCATCAGAGAAGTTGAGCGGGCTCCTGTAATGAGCGCTGAGCATGAAGAACCTCAATACCTGAAGGTCGTAATGCTCGCTTATATCCCTTACAGTGAAGAAGTTTCCGAGTGATTTGCTCATCTTCTCACCGTTGATGTTGAGGAACGCGTTATGCATCCAGTACTTTGCAAAAGGGACTCCGTTTGCTGCTTCTGACTGGGCTATCTCGTTTTCATGATGCGGGAATATGAGGTCAACCCCGCCTGCGTGGATGTCGATCTGCTCGCCAAGATATTTCTTGCTCATTTCAGAGCACTCGATATGCCAGCCCGGCCTTCCCTGGCACCAGGGGCTGTCCCAATAAGGCTCTCCCTCTTTCTTTGGTTTCCAAAGGACGAAGTCAAACGGGCTTTCCTTGCTGTCCTCTCCGGTCACCTTGATGGCTTCTCTTTCTTTTCTGTGCCCGCTCTCAAGATCATCAAGATTCTTGTGCGAGAGCTTGCCGTAATCCTTGAAGCTCCTTACGCGGTAGTATACTGTTCCGTCTTCAGCGACATAGGCATATCCCTTGTCGATCAGAGTCTGGATCATGTCTATCATGCCGCCAATCTCCTGTGTAGCAAGGGGATGCGTGGTTGCAGGCTTGATGTTCATGCCTGCCATGTCTTTCTTGCACTCCTCGATATAGCGCTTTGAGATCTCTTCGCTCGTTACGCCTTCTTCATTTGCAGCCTTTATGATCTTGTCATCAACATCGGTAAAATTTGAAACATAGTTCACATCGTAGCCTTTATACTCAAGGTAGCGGCGGAACGTATCAAAAACGATCATCGGCCTTGCGTTTCCGATGTGGATCAGGTTGTATACGGTCGGACCGCATACGTACATTTTTATCTTTCCTTCTTCAAGCGGCTTAAGGTCTACTTTCCTAGCCCTCAGTGTATCGTATATCCTCAATTTTCTTCTCCGATCTGCCCGTGGCAGTTATTTTTCTGTTTTTGCGATCAGTTCATCAAGCTTTCTGTTAAGCGCTTCATACTCAAGCTGCAGCTGTGCGATGTCGTTCTTTACAGGGTCCGGCAGATGCACCTGGTCCAATTCCTTTCTCGGCACTTCGACGGTGCTGCTCTTTACGACCCTGCCCGGAATGCCGACAACTGTTGAATTGGGCGGGACTTCCTGAAGTACGACCGAGCCAGCGCCTATCTTGGAATTTGCCCCGATGGTAAATGATCCCAGCACTTTTGCGCCAACGCTTATCATGACATTATCCTCGATGGTAGGATGACGCTTGCCTTTTTCTTTTCCGGTACCGCCGAGCGTAACTCCCTGATAAAGTGTGACATTGTCACCTATGACCGTAGTCTCTCCTATCACGACGCCATGTCCGTGATCGATGAAAAAGCCTTTTCCGATCGTGGCTCCGGGATGGATCTCAATGCCTGTCTTCCTGGCTGCTCTCTGGGATATCTTTCTTGCTCTGTAGTATTTTCCCTGAAGGTAAAGCTTATGAGCCTTTCTGTATTTATAGATTGCCCAGAAACAAGGGTATAACAGCACTTCCCTGCGCGTCTTTATCGCAGGGTCACGCTCCATTATGATCTCTGATTCTTCTTTATAATATTTTAAAAATCCCATAATGAATAGTTTATCAAATATGCTGATTATGTCAAGAAACAGCCTTCTCTATCAGCACTGCCGCCTGCGCGGCAATTCCTTCACCTGCGCCTGTAAATCCGAGGTGCTCCTCGGTCGTGGCCTTGACATTTACCTGCGCGGAATCGATCCCGAGCGCCGCTGCAATGTTACTCTCCATCTTTTCGATGTAAGGGGCCATCTTCGGTGCCTGCGCTATGATGGTGGAATCTATATTTCCGACCTCATAACCCTCCGCTCTGAGTCTTTTTCCTACCTCAGCAAGCAGCTTCAGGCTGTCCGCACCAAGAAATGCATCATCATTGTCAGGGAACAGATGACCGATGTCCGGCAAGGCTGCTGCTCCCAGAAGTGCATCCATTACCGCATGCACGAGCACGTCAGCGTCTGAATGTCCGTCCAGCCCTTTTTCATATGGGATGTTCACTCCGCCTATGATGAGCTGTCTTTTGCTTACAAGTCTGTGAACATCATATCCTGTTCCTATCCTCATGAAGATGCCTCCGCAATTATATTTTTGTAATCATCCTACACAGAACTGATCTTTGTCAAGTTTATTCAGGCATTCCAGTGATCTGTGTACAGAATTTACGCTTGTGACCATTCCGATGCTCTTCTCTGTACAGATTTTACGCTTGTGACCATTCCGATGCTCTTCTCTGTACAGATTTTACGCTTGTGACCATACTATGATGGTCACAAGTGTAAATTTTGTACACTGC
>SVDE01000250.1:0-850 GCA_015057955.1 Lachnospiraceae bacterium
TAGTTATCGGTGAGAACACCTGTGACGGAAAGAAAAAGATGTACGAGCTGATGAGCGATTTCAAGGATGTATTCGTAATGGATCTTCCTAACTCGCAGAGCGAAAAGGGCCTTGCTCTTTACAAGGAGGAATGCCTCAAGCTCAAAGCCTATGTAGAAGAAAAGTTCGGTATCGAGATCACCGATGAAAAAATGCGTGAGGCTGTTAAACTCGAGAACAGCATCAGAAGAGCAAAGAAAGAGCTGATTGATGTTATGAAAAACGATCCATGCCCGGTTTCCGGAATGGATATGTTCAAGCTTCTCTACGGAAGTGACTTCAAGTTTGACCGTACGGTTATCGTTGATGAGCTCAAGTCCATCAAGGCTAAAATTGAGAATGAATATAAAGAGGGCAAAATGCTCGAAAAGAAGCCTCGCATAGTGGTCACAGGTTGCCCGATCGGTGGAGTAACAGAGAAAGTAATCAAGGCTATCGAGGATAACGGCGGCGTTGTAGTAGCAATGGAGAACTGCGTAGGTGCAAAGCAGTACGACAGACTTGTTGACGAAGATGCTGAGGATATCTGGGGAGCTCTTGCTGAGAGATATCTGAATATCGGATGCTCTGTCATGACTCCTAACCCTAACAGATATGATCTGCTCGGAAGAACGATCGATGAGTACAAAGCTGATGGCGTTCTTGAAATGACACTGCAGGCATGCCATACATACAACGTAGAGCACAAGTCTATCGAGAAATTCTGCACAGAGGAGAAGAAGGTGCCGTACTTCATGGTCGAGACAGATTACTCAACAGCAGACGTTGCTCAGCTGAATACACGTATCGCAGCATTCATCGAGATGCTCTA
>SVDE01000250.1:860-2874 GCA_015057955.1 Lachnospiraceae bacterium
CCGAGGTGGTTATGCCACCAGGAGATGGTTCTGAAGGCAGACGGAAAGAACGGCTGAGGCCCAATGTCATTTAGTTAATGACAGAATAATCGAACTGGGAACTGCAGAATATGCGGATCCCAGTTTTTCTTTGTGAGAATATCTGTTTTGAAACTAAAGTAGGGGCGAGAAGTTTGATGTAAATGGGATTGCCAAATGTTCCGACGCACTTCAAGCCCGCCCCATCCTGGACCCGCCCCAGTATGTGCGCCGTGTTTTCCATATTGTTCTATTGGTATGCGAATTATGCTATTCTATAGGTGAAATTGATTGCTGCACCATTTTTACGCTTGGACAGGCGTCTTTCATATTTCCGGTTCGGACGTACCGGAACGGTGTATTTGGCAATCATAGTTTCAACATCCGGCGGATGCATTTTTCCAGCAAGTAATTTCCTGCACATATGGACAGCGACAGTGAAATTTACTTTGTATACATGCTTGCTAACGGGCTTCCGAATGATCACCTGGGCAGTGATCCATTCAGTGAAGTTGTAGATGACAAGCGATGCAAACACTTCCTGGAGAATGCATTCTGCTTTTTTTGAGTGAAAGCTCAGCAACCCAACAGTATATTTCAAGCTTCTGAAAGAAGTTTCAATTCCCCAGCGAAGAGCATACAGTTCTTTCAATTTATCCGGCGGATACTGGTCTGCAGGAAGATTAGTAACAAGTGTTTCTAACAGATCTTCAGATATCCGAACTCTTACGATTCTATACTGAAGATTGTAGAAAGCTGGTTCCGCTCCATAGCAGCCATTCAATCTGGGAAGATAGTCGAAGTTCACGTTATTGGGGACAAATCTGTAATGATTCCTATCTTTGAACAGTTCTTTTGTCGCAACTGTATAACTGCGAGTCAGATTCATAGATATGTCAAGATCGAATTCATCTGCATCAGGCACATCCAGAGCGCTTACTATTCCGTTTTTCCCATCTTTGATTCGCATCAAATAGAACCAGCCCCTCTCATGAATATGCGCCAGTGTGTTATATGATTCATATCCTCGGTCTGCTATGAGAAGAGACTTTTGAATAGGAGACGCTTCGATCATTTGGATCAAAGCTTTACGTTCATGCTGGTTCTTGCTCTTCTGCACCACCACATCGAGATAGGTTCTCTGAAGCAAATCGTAAAGAGCAGTCAAATGGATCATGTTATATGGCTTTTGACCATTTGTACCAGGATAGTATGAATCCGCATCATCAGGATCAGTTGGTGTCTGGATCTCCGTTCCATCAACTGCCAGTATACGCAAGCCGTTCTCGGTTCTTGTCGGTGTAATTTCTTCCATTCGGCTATTGAATCCAATAAGTAAATCTTTGAATACACCTGCTTTTAACTTGTCTCGCATCTGAACAACAGCAGATGGAGATACATTAGAACCTTCACAACAGAAGTAATCTAATACCTCGTTCGTGAGCGATCCCCCGTGCATATTGAGAATGAAGTGAATCAATGTGCAAAAAGGCAGCTTCCTTTTTCTTGTAAAATCCCGTCCTGGATTCCGACAGTAAAGTTCGGGGTGTTCTGAGAGATCTTGGATTTGATTAAGCAGAGATTGTTTTACACATGCCGCATCCATCTTGTTACCTCCTTTCAGTTTGAGCGTGTGTCTTACTTCTGCTTAATTGGCCGCTTTTATTGACTTTGATATATGGCCAATAAAAGCGGCCGCACAAAACGACCGTAGTGTCAAGTATATTCTAGAAATCTTTCGCGCACCCGGAGGGGGCGGGATAAAAGGCATGCGGTGTAATTAAAAAAATACCCCCTCACCATTTCTGGTGAAGGAGTATCTGTTCGTCATCTTAACTAAATGACATTGGGCGCGAGCCTTCTTTTTCGTTTGCGTGATTTGTTTATGATGTGAAGCCAAGCAGGTTGCGCGATCTGCTCTCTACGGCCTCCGCGATGGCGAAGACCACATCGAGGGACGGTCCCGTGAAGAGCCCGCCGTGATTAGGCAGTATCG
>SVDE01000251.1 GCA_015057955.1 Lachnospiraceae bacterium
TGTGTATCCTTACAGGCTGGATCCTGTATTCCTTTTTTATAATGCGGTGAACATCTTCACTTTGTTCTATATGCTGAGTGGCATACGAAAATCTCATGCGATTCCATCGGTGCTGTCGAAAGAACAGAAAACCGCCGACGCTTTTGAAAAACTGTTGGCGGCATATAATATTTCCACCAGAGAGCGGGAGGTGATCGACCAGATCCGGCAGGGCATGAGCAATGCCCAGATCGCTGAGACTCTGAGCATTTCGATTTATACGGTGAAGCGGCATGTGAATAATATTTCCCGTAAACTTGAGGTAAAAAACCGGGCGGAACTATTGCGCAAAATACAGGATAACAGGATGCCCGGATCAGAAGATGATGCCTGAAATACCATTTGCATACAATTTTGGATCAGCGGGAGAAACGTTGCAATTCCAGCCTTTGCACCCAGTAGCACCAGCAGGACCAATTCAATTTGGAACCGCTGGTGTTATTTCTTTTGCTATGATGTGCTGATATTATCGGCATGAAGTCATCACATCACAATTGCGAAAGGAAAGGAGAAACAAGAATGAGCAGAAGTATCAGTCGCCTGGGTGTTTGCCTTTTGGTCGTGGCTGTAGCGATGGCATTTATGCCCCTCCTCTCACAGGATTATTCGCTCGCCAAAGCTAAGAAGGTAAAGAAGATCACGCTGCAGGCTTCCTCGAAAACCATTCAAGTAGGAAAAACTGCCACAGTCAAGGTGAAGTCGGTATCGCCGAAAAAAGCTTCAAAGAAGGTGACCTGGAAAATCAAGAGCGGTTCCAAATACGCGAAGCTGACAAGTAAGAAAGCGACGAGCGTGAAGGTAAAGGGAATCAAGGCCGGCACGGTGACGATCCAGGCCATTTCCAAGTCAAACAAAAAAGTAAAGGCTACTGTAAAAATCAAAGTCATTAAAGCGAATTATGCAGACACGATCCGTAAGCGGTAAATCACGAGTGTATTGACATCATAAAAACACCCCAGGCCATCATCCGACCTGGGGTGCGTTACTTAGGTGTTCTTCTTTCGGCAATCATCTGGCAGGTAATCTGACCATGGCAGCAGTTCCTCCAGGAACTCCAGATCTGTATCCTCCATGTGTTTGGGTATCTCTGTCAGAAGATGTTTGAAGTAGTTGTACGGTTTCAGGTTATTGGCCTTCGCTGTTTCCACAATGCTGTACAGGACTGCGCTGGCCCGGGCGCCGTGGATCGTATCGATCAGCACCCAGTTCTTCTTTCCCACGCAAAATGGACGGATCGCCCGTTCCGCCGGATTGTTATCCAGCGGTACTTCCGGGTCCGTTATGAATTTGCGCAGGTATTTCTCCTGATTGAGACAATACTGCAGCCCTTTCGCAGTTTTGCTGGAGGGCAGTACATTTAACTGTTCTTCCTTCGCCCATTGGAAGAATCCGTCGACCAATGGTTTTACCAGCAGCCGTCGTTTTCGCTTTCGTTCCTTCGCCGGGAGCCTGCGCAGTTCATTGTCTTTGCGGTAGATCTGTTCGATCTGCAGCAATGCTTCATAGGCTGCGGTCCCTTTGGCTTTCTCTTTTCCCATGGACTTCACGACCTCTGCAAAAGGCCGCCTTGCATGTGCCCAGCAGCCGCAGACTGTAATGTCCGCCATGTCATCTTCCATTCCATGATAGACCTGATAGCCATCGCACACCAGCTTGCCCTGAAATTCCCGGAGCATTTCTCTTGGTGCTTCTGCCTTTCGGGTCTTCTGGTAATCATAGATGACCACGGGGTTCGCCTTGCACATTTCACCTGTGCGGTAGACCCACATGTAGTTCTTATGCGTTCCTTCGCGACCGTCTTTTATGACAGTGACCGGCGTCTCATCCGCATGGAGCACGTGGCTTTTCATCAGCTCCTGTTTCAGTCGGTCTGCGATCAGGGAAAGATGTCTCTCCGATGAAAGGATGCACCAGTTGGCCATGGTCTGCCGGGAGATGTTCACATCATTACGTTTGTATTCCTGCTCCTGACGGTACAGGGGAACGGCATTCACATACTTGGCGTTGATGATCGCCGAGACCAGAGACGGGGTAGCGATGCTGTTGGATATCATTTCCTTCGGACGAGGCGCTTTGATGATCCTTCCGTCCCTGCCTTTGTAGACTTTCACGTGATGCTCCATCACCTTGAACGTCGATGGGATCATCTCCAGTTTTTTGTAGACTTCATCCGGAAGGACCGTGTAACCGTTTGGAAAAAGATCCTTCAGTTCTTCTTCGGACAGTTCATGCGTGACCTCTTCTACAGGATATCCGGATAGATCGGCCTCACGTTTACCAGCTTTTTTCTTTCGCCGGTAACTGGTCACTTCCTCCATTTCGGGCTCCTGCGGCAGTGCTTCTTCCGCAAGTGCCTCTGCCTCATTGAACCCCAGGCTGTAGATGGAAAGCTGCTCGCCATCGGTCAGTCCTGCTTCGGTTGAAGGGGCAAACTGTCTCGTATTGGACAGGGACAGTTTCTCCGACAGCGATTCGACTTCCAGTTTCAGCATTTTGATCAGCTCTGTCTGCTGCTCCATCTGCTGTGCCATGGAAAGGAACATCGTGATCAGGACATCTTTGTCTACCTTGTTCAGTTGTTCTCTGGTGGGGATCTCTTTCATACATATATTGTATCAGAAATGGCAGAGCAAAAAAAGAGGAGAATTGAAAAAATCATTGAAATTTCAATGTCTTCCGTAACTTTAGAGAGCCCAAAAACCTAGAGAACTCTCTTCGGCGGCTTTACCTTCTGCACGCCCGGATCGATGGCAAATCCCTGCATCAGCCGGTGAAATTCCTCCTGGCTGAGATCCCTCAGATCATCGATACTTCGTAAGCGCAAAGTAAC
>SVDE01000080.1 GCA_015057955.1 Lachnospiraceae bacterium
TAAGCCACGAGCTCGTCAACAGTAACGCCCACGATGAGCTTGTCGCACATGCCCTTTGCGTTCTTGAGCAGATTGAGGTGTCCTATATGGAAGAGATCGTATACTCCTGTGGTGTAGCCGATCACCTGCATTTCTTTTTCATTGTTACTCATTTTTATCTCCCTTATCCATCAGTGCGAGACACTCCTCATCGCTGAGTTCCCACGCGCGGTTCGGTCTGAAATATCTGCCGTCGAGGCCGAGCGACTCAAAGTGAAGCAGCTTCTCTACGATCTCGTCCTTAGGAATGCCTGTCTCCGCTTCGACTTCCTCTGCCATGTCGTAGACTACGAGGTCCTTGATGACTCCGCTCGGATCAGCTCCCACGGTTTCGAGGAAGCTCTTACGTCTGCCCTTATCGATAGGAGCCTGTGCGCCGTAGAAGCCCGTCTGTCCGTTGCCCTCTACGATGACCCACTCATAGTCCGAGTTGCACGCGAGGTCCCAGCCTACAAACTTTGCATCAGGCAGGCTTGCAGCCAGTCCCTTTGCGGTCGCAATGGCCTTGTCCCATGCAGGCAGCTGATATCCCTTGAAGGTGATGCCCGTCTCAGGGTGCTTCTCATAACTGAAGCCTCCCTCATCGCGCGCATCGCTCATTATGACTCCGGTCTCCGTATCGATGGTTACGGTGAGTCCGCCTGCTCCGACGTTGTCTACAAACGAGCCGACATGGCCTATGCGCATCGATGCCGACCATACAGTCGCTTCTTTTCCGTCAAAGTATGTGATTATGCGCACCGTGTTGACTGAGTCAGGATTGAGCACCTTTACCTCAGGTGCCGCATCAATGAGTCCCTCCATGAGGAACTTGCGGTACTCATCTACCAGCCTGTGGAAGGCTTTTCTCATATCCTTGTCGTCCGGCTTGCGCAGGAGCTGCACGCCCTTGCCCATGAGATCGAATCTCGGCTTGATGACCGCCGCATCATTTCTGTCGAAGAATTCCCTGAACCTGCGGAAGTCCTTATCGCTGATGGCTACCATCTCTCTGTGGTAAAACTCTTTGAGTGCATCATATGTAAGGAGCTTGTCATCGAGTATGGCAAGGCTCTCCTTGGAGTTGAGATCGGACAGCATCATGGTCCTCTCCTTTGTGCACACAAACTCCCTGCGCTCAGGAATGGTCTTCTCGTGGAAGTGGAAGGAAACATAGCCGGTGTTGTTGTACTTCAGTATGCACTCGGTGAACTTCATGTCCGTCATGATCTCTCGGATCTCCTCGTCACTCATGTTCTCCGGATGCAGATATGCGGCTTTGCTTACGATTTTTTTCTGCTCTCTTGGCACCATGAGCGAGCCATAGAGATCCTTGAACGCCTTGGCCTTCTCTTCAGCTTCCTCATAGCTCATCTTCCCGAGATCTACCAGTCTGAAGTCCCATCTGGATTCATCCTCGAGTCTCTTGAGTTCCTTCACCTTGAGGAGCGCTTCCCGCGCCTCCTCATCATTCATTTTATACAGGCCGCAGAGGTTGAACAGATTGAAAGATACAGGGAGTATGCCCATCTCTCTGAAGCGTTTCCACTTCGCATCGATCTCTTCTCTGGTCATGCCGGTCTCCTGCATGATCTCAGTATCAAGACCGAGCCTCCTGTCCTGTCTTCCTCTTTTTCTCCTCTTTTCTACCTGTTCCTGCGAAAAGCCGCGGCGCTCGCTCTGGCTCTTTTTTTCATCATCATGGATGATGGACTTTACCAGACGGCCTGCTCTTCTGAGGATCGATACCTTCTTCATCACGCCTCCTGTTTATCCCTATAACAGCGCATCCTTCAGCTTAAGACATTCCTCATCTGTAAGTTCCCATGCCTTATTTGGTTCAAAATATCTTCCGTCAAGGCCAAGCGACTCAAAGTGGACCAGCTTCTCCATTACCTCATCAGCAGGTATGCCGTACTGCTCTTCGACTTTGTCCGCCATGTCGAGAGCTACCACATCACAGAGCACGCCTCTTTCAGGCGCTCCTATGACCCTGAGGAAGTCTCTGCGTCTGCCCTTGTCGAGCGGAGCCTGGGCTCCGAAAAATCCGGTCTTGCCATTAGCTTCAACTATCACCCATTCGTGGTCCGCCGTGCAGGCCAGATCCCATCCGATGAATGTCGCTCCCTCGATTTTATCTACTACGGAATATACTACCTTGAGGGCCTTGTCCCATGCAGGCAGCTGATATCCCTTAAACTTTATGCCAGTCTCCGGATGGCGCTCATATACAAAGCCAAACTCATCACAGCTGTCACTGATAATGGTTCCGGTATCTTTGTCGACGGTAACGGTAACTCCGCCGGCTCCGGCATTATCAACGAAGGATCCCTTGCGGCCTATCCTCATTGAAACACTCCATATCTCAGTATTCTCTCCATCGTAATGCGTAATGAAACGCACCGTGTTGACGGAATCCGGATTCAGGGCTTTTATCTCAGGAGCTGCCTCGATAAAGCCTTCCATCAGGAAATGACGATACTCGTCGATGAGTTCGACGAACGTCCTTCTTAGGCTGTCCAGGTCAGACTTGTGGATCAGCTTGATGCCCTTTCCCAGCGAATCGAATCTCGGCTTGATTACAGCCTTTTCATTGTTATCGAAGAACTTTTTGAATTTGAAGTAATCCGCCTCGCTGCTGATGCTTACCATATCGCGTCCGAACCAGTCATGCAGGCGCTCGTAAGTCAGAAGCTTGTCGTCGAGTATCGCCTTGCTTTCTTCAGAGTTTATGATCGGCATCAACAGAACTCTTTCCCTGCCGCTGATGAACTCCCTGCGCTCAGGTATGCTCTTCTCGTGGAGATGGAACTGTACGTATCCATTATGTCCGTATCTGAGGACGCGTCTTGTGAACTCCATGTCTATCGCAAGATCGCTTATCTCTTCATCTGACATTTTCTCAGGGTGCAGATACAGGACCTTGCCGGCTATGTCGCGCTTTTCAGCCATCGTTATGAGGCTGGACTCAAGCTCCATGAACTCCCTCATCCTCGGGTATGTATCCTCATATGAAATCTTGCCGAGGTCTATAAGTCTGTAATCCCATTTGAGTTCACGTTCAAGCTCATACGCCTTTTTCATCTTCAGGAGAGTCTCCCTCGCCTGTTCATCATCCATATTGTAGAGCCCGTACATTCTGAATCTTTCGGCACTGAAACGTACGATCCCCATTTCACGGAAGTGATCGGCCTTCTCTTTAAGTTCATCCACACTAAGTCCGGACGCCTGTGTCATGAAGGCATATTTTTCCTTCTTGATGCCTTTCTTTTTCTTTCTGTCTCTTTTCTCTACCATCCTTTGAGAGAATGCCACCCTTTTTTCAGTATCGGCCTTCTCTATATTTGTTATCTTTGCCTTCAGAGATCTGGCTGCCCTCCAAAGGATCGATTTTTTATCCATGTTTTCCCCTCCAGTGTTTTATGCTGCCTTTTATTTTACTTTGACAAGGGCTCTCCTTTTTCCGATCACCCTGTATACCTTTGTTTTGGATTCGAAGGTTACTTCCTTTTCGAATACAGGCGCTACGGTATAACGTACGTTCTTTAATTTATAGTACTTGCCCTTGCTGTTTTTCGGTACGGCGACCTTGACATTCGTCCCCTTTACCTGAGTCAGATACCTTATAGGGCCGCTGCTGTACCCGCGCGTATAAATATTGTATGCTACCGCGCCTTCTATGGCATCCCATTTCAGTCTGACCTTTTTGCTGGTTATTTTTTTTGCAGTAAGACTGCCGATCGTTGTATCACAGGCTTCAAAGCCGTTATCTGCGCTGGTGAAGTGGAGCGCATATACGGTTACGTTTGTCCTGCCATGAGCGCTTTTATGGTTATAGAGATAGAATGGTCCCTCTATCAGCTTGCCGTTTGCGCTCTGAGCCTCGAGCATCCAGCCAGGAGAAGAACCCTGATCGTTGAGTCTCGTCACTGTGTCTTTGATTCCGGTAACTATGGCGCTGTGATAATACTTTCCGCATTTTTTGCACTTGTAAACCAGCAGATCTCCCGGCGCGAGATCTCCGGCGTTATCTTCATAGAGCAGATTGCATATCTTTTTTGAATTGCCTATAGGTACATATGCATCGTCTGCCGGATGCAGAGTGAGCTCGTTTTTGACAGCGTAGCCGAAATTGATCAGATAATCCATATAGCTTTTTGTGGAATAGCCTGTTATAGCATTCTGTCTCGGAACTCCGCCTTTTTCAGCACACGCACGTGCAAACTTGACGCAGTCCTTGTAATTGTGCGTATTGGTCTGTGCAAAAGTGATCGCTGCATCCGCACTGTATCCAGGCAGAGTCTCCGCCCCGGCAGGCTCACTTAAAAACGGTACTGCAGTCAGTATCAGCGTGCACATCATGACAATGGCTGAAAGTCTGCTGATCTTTTTCATTTTGGTTTCCTTTCTCTATTGCTTACTGCTTCTGTTATATTTCCGCAGCTCTTCAGTCCCACCGAGAACCTCTGCGAATGACAGAAGTGTTCCCTTACCCGTGGTTGCCTGCTGCCCCAGGAACTGAGTCCTGGCATTGCCTTCAACGATTATCCATTTCTCATCCTTTGTGTAGGTCAGATCCCAGCCTACATACGCCAGCTCGGGTACCTTTTCGGCTGCTTTCCGGGATACTTCAAGAGCCTTATCCCATTCCGGGAAGGCATAATCTCTGAAAACCAGTCCGTTATCCGGATGCTCCGGATATCTGCTGCATTTCTCGTCGATACCGTCGCTGTCCATCTGACCCGTAAGAGCATCGATATGCACAAAGATGCCTCCTGCTCCGCCATTATCCACGAAAGATCCCGATCTGCCTACCTTGGCAAATGAATCGTGGACTCTTACGTGTCCGTTGTCGTTGTATGTGCATATCCTGACCGTATTTACAGAGTCCGGATTCAGCATCCTGATGGATTCATGAGCCTCTATCAGCTCCTCGGCCAGGAATTCTCCGTCCGCGGAAAAGCTCTCCTCTGCGAGCGCGATGATCTCTTTCCGTTTCTCTTCAGGATCATCAGGGAGCCTGACCAGGCTGATCCCCTTGCCCATGGCATCGAAAGGCGACTTCTTTACGAACGCACTCTTTGAAGCTGCAAAGTCAAGGAGCTCCCCGATATTGCTGCCGTCATAAAGGACCATCTCTCTGCCATAAAGGTCTGCAAGGCGCCTGTATGTCAGGTATTTGTTATCCAGAACGTCACACGCCTCTTTCGGAGAGACTGCGTTCAGCACGTCGTTTTTCATTGACGTTGAGACAAAAGACAGTCTGCTCTCGAGCGGCATTCCCCTGAACCCGAACATCTTATACTCTGTCGGGTAGAATCCCCATATCTGGCGCATCAGGTGAATGTCGACGGCAGCTTCCTCTGCCTCATGATCACCGCTTTCGATCGCCTTTTTCCCTGCCAGTTCCGCCTTTCTTTCCTTCGAAAGGATGCTCCGGGTAAGATCGTATATCTCTTCGATATCCTTTTTCGACTCATCCGGTATTTTGGTCAGAGCGTAGGTATCATTCTTTATCTTTTCCTTCAGATCATTGATCCTCTGGATCTTTTCCATTCTCTTTGCGGCATCCTCATCTTTAGCATTATAGACGCCATAGAAATAGTAGTCATCCAGCGGGATATTCAGGCGGCCGATATCGTAGAGGATGTCCTCTGGCCCCATTCCCGTGCCATTGCATATCCTCTTGATTATCCTGTTTCTGCGCTTTTCCCTGTCAGTCAGGACCTTTGCCTCTTTTAACGAACGTGTCTCAGAGAGCCTGTACAGTCCGTTCTCATAGTAATCCACCGGATCTATGCCTGAATATCTGCACACCTTTTCGAGTCTCTGCCCTGCTTCCTCTGCAGACTGCCCCGTTTCGGTGCTGATCATATAAGCAAAGTAGTGTTCATCGGATTTGAGTCCGAAGCCGAATCTGCTTTTGTATTTATCTATATTTCTCTTTTTTTCGCGCAGCTTATAATGGATGTCCCTGAGATTTACGGCCTTGTTGTTGACCTTTATCCTTTCGATGGAACGGTCTATAAGTATGGCGTCATTCAGGTATAAGGCGCCCGTTATATCGTCGCGGTTGTCATCTCTTCTCTTTGCGATCGTATCGATCGCTTCCTTCTCTTTGCTCCACTCTGTCTCATAATCGATGCCTGAGATGTCGCGGAAATCTTCAAAAGGCTCCCCGGCTTCCACTCTGGAATTCTCACGGTCGATCCTGCTTGAAGCCGTCTCAAAGCTTATTCCATCATCAGTAAAGCTGAGCTTCAGCAGCACGCCTGTATCGGTACCTGCCTGTATTCTCTGGTATTCGGTGTCGAAGAAAAAGTTTCCGAGCGAATAGAATACCGGCTTGCCGTCAATATATTCATATCCCTGCACCACGTGCGGATGATGCGATACAACGGCATCGCAGCCCATATCAAGATATTTTCTGACCAGCTCCTTCTTATCCGGATCAGGCAGTCTGCAGAATTCGGTGCCGCCGTGATAAATGATCACCACATAATCCGCGCGCTTTCTGATATCGTCGATCGTCTGCTGTATCTGATCAAACATCTCCTCGTGCGCAGGACCTATGAATTCCTTGTCCTCTCTTCTGGAGAAGCTGCGGTACATTACCGAGAATACGCCGACCTTTATGTCATCGCCGATTATCTCGTATTTGAAGGCTTCCTTCTCGTTTCGTCCCAGCCCTATGAACTTTATGCCGTTTTTCTCGGCATTGTCAGCCGTATCTATGATCCCTATATCGCTGAAATCATTCAGATGATTATTGCCAAAACTCAGTATTGGGTTTTTGAAAGCCTCACGTATATACCCGAGCGCTTCCGGGTCGCTCCTGTGGCAGAGCCTTTTGTTTATCCCCGTCTTGACGCTCCTGGCATCCCTGAAATCGGTTATGGTGCTCTCAAAGTTGATGACCGCCGCATCACCGTCATTCAGAAAATCCAGCAGCTTTTTATCAACTACGTCAGGGTCCTTATAGCGCTTATCCAGCTTCCCACTAAAAGAAAAGTCGCCGGTGAAGCTGATGACTGTTTTTCCGCCATTCTTTTTATTGCGGCGACCGTCGTTTTCGTTATATTCAGGCTGCTCAGGCTCAGGAGCCGCAGGCAGCGCTGTTGTTGCAGGGACTTCCGAGCTGTCGACAGTTATCGGCTTTGCGCTTGCGTCTATAAGCACCCAGCCATGATCAGAGAAACATATCTCCCATTCAACCAGTCTTAACTGAGGGAGCACTGAAGCAAGCTCTTTAAGAAGCGCTTCGGCTCCGGCTCTGTCAGGGATCTCCCCGCTCTTGCCGGCTGTTATCTTAAGGATCTCTGTCTGTCCGTCATCTGCAATGTATGTAACCGCTCTGACGATATCAGTATTATCACCTTTCAGCGGCTCCCATATAAGAAAACAGCTGCGGGCGATAAGAATGTCAAAGATATCATCGACGCCGGTCGTCTTGTCGATGTCGATGGTCTTATGGTTGATAGGACCGATCCTGTACGAAGGGGCATATGTAAATACAGGGTGCTTCTCCACGAATTCAGCAAATCTGCCATGGTCACTCTCATCATAGAGTATCTGCATATCCCTGCCATAAAAGCGTCTGAACTTTTCAGCCATGGCGGTCTTCCTGTTAAGGAACATCTCGTAGTTGGCGTTGTTCAGCTCAGGGTATCTCTGCCTGTCCTTATACGCCGCCATCTCTCTGACGTAATCCGCCCTTTCGGCCTCCGGAATGTTCTCAAACTCTCTCCTGATATACTCTCCCGGACTTATGCCATATGTTCTGACACATGAGTACATGTCTTCGGCAACAGCTTTTCTGTGCTTTTTAGCCTCAGCGGTATTGCCGGAATAGTACACCTTGACCAGCCTGTCGATTTCCTTTTCTTCAGGGCTCTTTTCCTTTGGCTTTTTATCAGGCTCGACGCCCGGTTTTTTAACCTTGCGCTTAATATATCTCTTTATGCGTTCAAACATATGTGAATTTCTCCAAATGTTATAATCAGTTAATTATATAATCAATTTCCGAATCCGGTCAATTATTCGCACCAACCTTTAAGAAAATGCTGTGTTCTGCTATACTACCAGCATGAATCCCATATTTTCAGTAATAATACCTTTATACAATACTGCAGAATATCTTCCTCAGACCGTAGGCAGCATCATCTCACAGAGCCTGGGTTTTGAGGAAAAGATTCAGATAATACTGGTGAACGACGGCAGCAGGGACAATACGGAGAGTATCTGTCTTGAGTATCAAGAGGCATATCCTGACAACATCATATACATAAGCCAGGAAAACGCCGGAGTGTCTGCCGCAAGGAATGCCGGTATACCTTATATCAGGGGCAAATACACGAATTTCATGGACGCGGACGATCTGTGGGATGAGAATGCATTTGCCGCTGCTTTTGATATGCTCGAAAAGCACGAAGGCGAGATCGATGTAGCGGCCTGCAGGATGGATCTCTTCGAGGCCAAGACGGGTTATCACCCGCTCGACTACAAGTACAGAGACGGCGACATGATCTGCGACATATATGAACACCCGTCATACGGACAGTTTTCAGTCTGCTCATGCTTTATAAGGTCGGATTCCATAGGCAGTCTCCGCTATGATACACGCCTTACGTATGGAGAGGATGCCAAATTCATCAATCAGCTCATCCTTAAAAAGGAGAAGTACGGGCTGCTCGCGAGCGCCGTATACCATGTCAGAAAGAGAGCCAGCTCGTCATCGCTTACACAGAACAAGCAGCTCAACACTGCATCCTACCTCGATACCGCAAACTATTATTATAAGTACCTTGCGGATCTTTCAGCTGAAAAATACGGCCGCATCATACCATACATGCAGTATGCTCTGATAAACGGCATTAAATACCGTGTAAGCTCAGCGATCCCAGACAGCATTCCGGCAGAAATAGCTGAACCGTATGTTGAAATCATCCTGAAGCTGCTGCAGCAGATCGATGATGAAGTAATATGCAAAACCAACGGTATCACTACCGATGTCCGCGTTTATCTTCTGCAGCTGAAACACGGCAGGGATGCTCTGAATGACATGGCCTCCGTCAGGAACGGCAGGCTTTACGCAGGGAAGCACAAAGTCGGCAGGCTTTTCCGCAAAAAAGGTTTTGCCATTACCGGAGTTAAAAAGTCTCTCCTGAAAACAGAAATAACGGGAACCATAAGGACTCCCGTTATCTTCGATTCTTTTGCTCTCCGCGCCTTTGCAGGCAGCAAGGCCTATGACTGTGCACTTACACCTGATGGATCAGACAGGCGCCTGTCATTTAAAAACGACGACATGAAGAGGCTCTATAACTTCAGAGTCGCGATCCCTTCATGGAAGTGCCGCGATCCCCTCGATCTCAAATGGGTCGCAGTAACCGGTGACTATAAGACCGAAGTGGAGCCTTATATCACTTCTTCCAGACCATGATGGTCTTGCCTCCGCGCTTCTGGATATCCACTCCAAAGGCATCGATCATATCCTCGACGCTTTTGACTTCAACTACATTACCGACGATCCTGGAAAGGTGCTCCACCATTTCAGGATTTTTTTCATATAAGCTGATCACATCCTTAAAGTCCTGCACCCCGCTCCTGCTGCTTCCGAACAGAGTCAGTCCCTTTTCAAGAATCATTCTGGTGTTGACAGGCACCGGGTTCTCCGATACGCCCATTACAGCTATGCATCCTTCCGGACGTATATGATCGATGATCTGATTGATCGCCGCCCCTGCAGCCATCTGTCCGACACACTCAAAAGCGTGGTCCACCTGCAGCTCATCCGGGATCTCATCGATGTGATAGCACTTGTCGGTAAGGACAAACTTCTTCATCTTATACGGATGCTTTCCGAAGATGAGCACCCTGCTCTCAGGGAATCGATTTTTGAGAAGCAGCGACGTTATATATGCGACATTGCCGTCTCCCCAGATACCTATGGTGTCCCTTCTGGAATGAGCCCTGGCATCGAATCTGTTGATCGTATGATATGAAACCGACACCAGTTCGGTAAATGCCGCGACGCAGCTGTCAATGCCATCAGGCAGCACCACCACGCGGTCTCTGCCGATCGCGACTATATCCTGCATGAAGCCATCTGTATTGCTCGCTCTGAAGCGGCTGCTCAGGCGATAATTCTCAGCGGTGATCTCGTCGTCTTCGAGCGGGATATTCGGCACCATAACGACCTGAGTCCCGGCCTTGTACTCCTTTTTCGGATCGTAAAGTACCTCCCCTATGCCCTCATGTATGAGCGCCATAGGGAGTTTTTTACGCAGTATCTCGGAAGATCTTGTGCCCTGAAAATATCTCTGGTCGGCATTGCATATGGCCAGATATGTTGGCCTCACCACCAGATCATCTCCATCCAGATCTATATCGCAAAATTCCGCCTCTATTCTGTGAGGTTCCACCAGTCTGTAAACTGTATTTAACACTTACTTATCTCCTCCCAGCAGGGTCTCTGCAAGCTGCAGGTCAAACGGATATGTGATTTTAATGTTGTACGACTCTCCCTCGACGATAGCTACCGGCTCCCCTTTTATAATAAAGACCTTGGCAGCATCAGTAAGTATAGCCTTCTCTTCGTCGCTGAGGCTGTTATACAGATCTCTGAATTTCTTTGCTCTGAAGCTCTGCGGTGTCTGCCCCTGATAATAGAAAGCCCTGTTTGGTATGTTGGAGAGAAACTCGCCGTCCCTGCTCTCAACTATGGTATCCGAAGCCGGTATGATGGTATCGCACGCAAGTCCCTTCAGCGCGCAGTCTATATTGTCGTCGATTATTCTGGTCGTAACAAAAGGCCTTACCGCGTCGTGAGTGACTATTACGGTCTCATCATCGAGCCCGTAATTCTCCTCGATATACCTTACAGCATTCATTATTGTGCCGTTGCGGCTTTCGCCGCCCTCTATTATCGCCAGATCGTTGCCGGGCAGATACTTTGCCATCAGCTCCTTTGTATAGCTGATCCACTGCTC
>SVDE01000081.1 GCA_015057955.1 Lachnospiraceae bacterium
CGTGAGCCACATCGTGAACTCTTCCTATGGCAAGAAGAACATGGCTTGGATCGAGTGAACCTGATGTGCAGGCGCTTCCGGAAGATGCCTGAATGCCTGCATCGTCAAGAAGGAGAAGAAGCGATTCGCCTTCAATCCCTTCAAAGCAGAAATTTACGTTTCCGGGAAGCCTCTTTTCAGCATCCCCGTTCAAGGCACAGTGGGGTATCTTCTTTAGTCCGCTTATAAGGCGGTCACGCATGCTGATAAGATGCTCAGCGTTTTTATCCATGTCTCTTACGGCTTCCTCAAGCGCATCAGCCATTGCTGCAATGCCGGGGACATTTTCCGTTCCGGCTCTTTTTCCGCGCTCCTGCGCTCCACCTTCTATGAGGTTTGTGAGCCTGATGCCTTTCTTCGCATAGAGAAATCCGACTCCCTTTGGACCGTGGAATTTATGGGCTGACGCAGAGAGCATGTCTATGTTATCTTTTTCAACATCGACAGGAATGTGGCCGACAGCCTGCACGGCATCTGTATGGAAGAGCACATCTTTTGCCCTGCACACAGCGCCTATCTCACGGATAGGCTGGATGGTGCCGATCTCGTTATTGGCATACATGATGGTCACCAGGCAGGTATCATCGCGGATGGCTGCCTCAACCTCGGAAGGCTCTATGAGTCCGTTCTCATGTACGTCAAGAAGTGTTACTTCAAATCCCTCAGCCTCAAGACGCTTCAGGGAATGAAGGACAGCATGGTGTTCAAAAGCGGAGGAGATGATATGCATTTTTCCCTGCTTTTTCCCCAGCATTGCTGCAGAAAGGATCGCCTGGTTGTCAGCCTCGCTGCCGCCTGATGTAAAATAGATCCCGCGTGGGGAAGCGCCTATGAGAGATGCAATCTTCTCACGTGAGAACTCAAGCGCTTCTTTGGCTTTCTGCCCGATAGTATAAAGGCTTGAAGGGTTGCCGTATGTTTCATTCGCCATTGCTACAAATGTGCTTATTGCTTTTTCGCTCATTTTCGTGGTGGCGGCGTTATCTGCGTAAATCAATTCTTGTTTCTCCTTTTCTCTTTGCTCAAACAGATTATAACTACTATTTACCTACTGTGTCAATAGGATAAATAGTCGGGCAGATGCACTTTGGTGTACAGAATTTACACTTGTGACCAAGAGTTCAGGCCGCCGTGTACAATTTTTACGCTCGTGACCATCATTTCATGGTCACAAGCGTAAAATCTGTACATCACGCAACAAAACAATGGTCACAAGCGTAAAATCTGTACATGCAGTGTCATCATATCCCCGAATCCTGCTTGATTTACCTACTTAACCTTAGGTATAATAGGTCGAAAAGGAGGCGGTAGAATGATCTCTACTAGAGGAAGATACGCGATAAGAGTTCTGATAGATCTGGCGGAAAATGATAATGGCGGCTATATCCCGCTGAAGGACATTGCTGAAAGACAGCAGATATCAAAAAAATATCTTGAGATAATAGTTAAGGACATGGTTGCCGGAAAACTCATTTCAGGAGCCAGCGGAAAAGGCGGTGGCTATAAGCTGAGAAGAAAGCCGGAGGAATACACCATCGGAGAAGTCCTTGAACTCATGGAGGGATCATTTGGAAGCGTTGCCTGTCTGGCAGAGGGGGCTGACCCGTGTCCGCGTGCGGCAGGCTGCAGGACTCTACCGCTTTGGGAAGAATATGACAAACTGACACATGACTTTTTCTATGGAAAACATCTGAGCGATCTGATAAAAAACAGTTAAAGAAAGGATCTCAACATGGCAGCTGCAACTGTAAACGGAAATGAAACAAAGAAGAGCGGCGGCTTTTTCGGCAGTCTGGCAAACCCGGTCATTAGGAAAATGGAGAAAAATGCGGTCTATGACGCCGAAGGAAAGGTCGCTACATACGGCGGAGTCGCATCCAAAACCGTATTTTTCCTGATCGTGACTTTAATAGGATTCATAGGCTTCATTGTTCTTCACAATATCATGCTTAACAGCGGAGCGAAGCTTTTTTATGCGGTATCTGAAGATGAAAATGCCATCTACGATCTTACCATCTCAGGGCTCGAGATAGCCGTGATCGCAGTGGCGGCGCTGGTTTCCATAATCACCCCATTCCTGGCATGGCTGATCAGGCCCACGATCCCCGTTACCGGCACCATTTATGCCCTCGCCCAGGGAGTGGTTATAGGCTTTATCACTATAGCGCTCAGGGAGGATCTCAGATGGATAGCTCTGCTTGCAGCGATACTGACAGTGGCTTTGGTGGCTGTGATGCTTTTTGTTTACGCAAAGAGGATAATTAAAGTTACAGCGAGGTTCAGAGGCATCATTTTCGCGCTGTTCGGTACGATCGTTATCGGAGGCATCATCTACTTTATCCTGTACATCATTCCGGCTACAAGAAAGATGCTGTCAGGAGTGAACCAGGTATTGAACAGCCCGGTCGTCAGCATAATCTTTTCGATAGTGTTCATTATCATTGCCGCGCTGTTCATGCTGGTTGATTTTGATACGATAGAGAGATGTGTTGAAGGAAGAATGGAGAAGAAATATGAGTGGATGGCAGCATGGGGACTTGCTTACACCATACTCTATGTTTACTTCAAGATACTGAGACTTCTTATAATGATATTCGGAAGATCAAAAAGCGGCAGCTCAAAATCCTCATCGTTCTGAGGAACTGCGCTTTTTACAGTTGGCGCTGCAGCCTTCGCACCCGCAGCTGCATCCGCCCCGTTTTTTCTTTTTTATGATCACGGCTGCAGCGGCTACGACCGCTGCAGCTATTATTATGATTATGATCCAATCAAAGATGTTCATTTAAACTCCTTATGCCAGTCCGAACAGCATTCCAATAAGTCTGACTATAAACGCGCATATCCAGGCGATAAGGCATTGCCATACAACGACACCGATCGCCCATTTATGCCCGAGTTCCCTGCGGATCGAAGCAACAGCAGCAACACATGGCGTGTAGAGCAGGCTGAAGACCAGGAGCGAGAACGCAGCAAGCGATGACATCACTGCGGCAACACCGCCCTGAGCTCCAAAGAGGACTTCAAGTACAGAGACCACGCTCTCCTTGGCCATAAATCCGCTTATGAGAGATGTGACGATCCTCCAGTCTCCGAGTCCCAGAGGTTTGAACAGCGGCGCAAGAACGCCTGCGATCGCCGAAAGGATACTGTCCTGGGAATCCGTTACCATGTTGAAATGGAAATTGAACTTGCTCAGGAACCAGACGACTATGGTTGCGATCAGTATGATGGTAAATGCCCTCTGAAGGAAGTCTTTGGTCTTTTCCCAGAGCAGCTGGACAACGTTGTGGAGACTCGGGAGCCTGTAGTTGGGCAGCTCCATTACAAACGGCACAGCCTCTCCCTTGAAAAGAGTCTTTTTCATCAGAAGAGCGATAAGTATGCCGATGCCGATGCCAATGAAGTAAATGCCTACCATGACAAGCCAGGCAGTCTTAGGGAAGAATGCTCCGGCGAAGAATGCGTATATCGGCATCTTGGCATTGCAGCTCATGTAGGGAGTGAGCAGGATCGTCATCTTTCTGTCGCGCTCGCTGGGCAGAGTCCTTGTTGCCATGACAGCGGGGACTGTACATCCGAATCCGATGAGCATCGGTACTATGCTTCTTCCTGAAAGACCCAGCTTCCTGAGAAGCTTATCCATGAAGAAAGCGACCCTGGCGATGTAGCCGCTGTCCTCAAGCAGCGATAGGAACAGGAACATTACCACGATGATAGGCAGAAAGCTCAGCACGCTTCCGACGCCTTCAAATATGCCGTCTATCACCAGGCTGTGTATGGTCTCATTGACACCGCCCGCGGTCATGGCCTGGTCAACCAGTCCGGCCAGGGCAGATACACCCATGTCGAGCAGGTTCTGGAGAAACGCGCCGATCACATGGAAAGTCAGGAAAAATACCAGACCCATGATCACGATGAATATGGGGATGGCTGTGTATTTTCCTGTGAGCAGCCTGTCTATCTTCCTGCTGCGCACGGATTCTTTGCTTTCCGCCGGTTTCGTCACACAGCTTTCACAGACATTATTTATGAACGCGAAACGCATGTCAGCCAAGGCAGCAGTGCGGTCGAGTCCGCGCTCATTTTCAAGCTGGACAGCTATGTGCTCCAGGATCTCTTTTTCGTTTTCATCCAGGCCAAGCTGTTCAATGATCAGATGATCACCTTCGATGGCCTTGGCAGCAGCAAATCTTACCGGAAGTCCGGAAGCTATGGCATGGTCTTCTATCAGATGGACTGCGGCGTGGATGCAGCGGTGGACAGCTCCTCCGTTGTCATCAGAACCGCAGAAGTCTATGCGGGCTGGTTTTTCCTGATATTTGGCGATATGGATCGCATGGTCCACGAGCTCGTGGATACCCTGTCCTTTGGCTGCCGAGATCGGGACGACGGGAGTTCCCAGCATCTCCTCCATTGTATTTACGTCTATGGAGCCGCCGTTTCCGGTCACTTCGTCCATCATGTTGAGCGCCACGACGACCGGAATGCCCATTTCAAGCAGCTGCAGCGTAAGATAAAGATTTCTTTCTATATTGGTCGCATCGACGATGTTGATGATCGCGGAAGGTTTGTTCTTAAGGACAAAATCACGGGAGACCAGCTCTTCGCTTGAATACGGCGACATGGAATAAATGCCCGGAAGGTCAGTGATCAAAGTATTCTTATGTCCCTTTATGACTCCGTCTTTCCTGTCAACCGTGACTCCGGGAAAGTTTCCGACATGCTGGTTTGAACCTGTAAGCTGGTTGAACAGAGTTGTCTTTCCGCTGTTCTGATTGCCTACGAGAGCAAATGTGAGCACTTTGTCATCAGGAAGAGGAGCTCCGCTTCCCTTGGGATGAAATTTTCCGCCCTCGCCAAGTCCGGGATGGTGATCCCTTTTCGGATGGGAATGTCCGTGCCCGCCATGACCGTGATGTTTGCCGTCCAGTGGTCTTACATCAATCTTTCCGGCATCATCGAGTCTTAATGTAAGGGAATAACCGTGCAGTTCGACTTCTATGGGGTCTCCCATCGGGGCATATTTTATTACTGTGACTTCTGTTCCCGGTATCATTCCCATGTCGAGAAAATGCTGACGAAGGGCACCTTCGCCCCTTATTCCCGTAACGATCGCACTTTCTCCTATTTTCAGATCTTTTATGGTCATTGCACACCCTCGTGGAATTATTATTTGCTGTATGGTAAGTTTAACTAACTGTGAAGGATTGTTCAAGGCTTTAGGGCAGGAAAAACCTTGAATATAAAGCATGAAAAGGTGTATTGTAAAAAAAACGATCAATATTTCTTGAAAGGAGACAGTGACAATGTCAAAGATCAATGACTTTTTAAATGAAACCGGAACATTTTTCCTTGCTACCTGTGACGGAGACCAGCCAAAAGTGCGCCCGCTCGGCCTGCATATGGAAATGGACGGAAAAGTACTGTTCGGGATCGGTGATTTCAAGGACGTTTATAAACAGCTCATCGCGAATCCGAAAGTTGAGATAGCTGCATGCAGAAAGGACGGACATTGGCTCCGCTACACCGGAAAAGCAGTATTCGAGACAGATCCCAAATATGCTGAAGCAGCGCTTGAGGCATCTCCCGGATTAAAGAACATTTACAATGAAACAACAGGGAATAAGATGATGATATTCCATCTGGAAGATGCAACTGCTGTTGATATTGCTGTGATGGGTGCCGGGGAGAGCCTGCTTTGAAAACCGGACTTGTACTGGAAGGCGGCGGAATGAAATGCGCCTACGGCGCAGGCATACTGGACCGCTTTCTGGATGACAACATTATTTTTGACTATGTGATAGGAGTATCCGCCGGCTCAGCCAACGGGGCTTCGTTTGTTGCGCACCAGAGGGGAAGGAGCCTGAGGTTTTATACAGATCACATTGTGAGCAAAGATTATTACGGGATCGGCTCATACCTGAAAAAGGGCGACCTTTTCGGCTTGGACTACATTTACAGCACGCTGACCAATTCAGACGGAAAGGATCCTCTGGACCATGAAGCCATGATGGAAAGCCCCGCGGAATTTGAAGTCGTAGTTACAAACGCTGTGACCGGAAAGCCTGAGTATTACTCAAAACATGACATGCCTAAGGACGACTATGAATATGTCAAGGCATCGAGCTGCATCCCTGCCGTATGCCGCCCCAGAAAGATAGGCGAAAACTTTTACTATGACGGCGGCCTTTCAGACCCGATACCCATAGGCAGGGCGTTTGATCAGGGGTGTGATAAGGTTGTCGTCGTTTTGTCGAAACCCAGGGACTATGTGCGCTCTCCTCAGAAGTTCAGGTTCTTCTATCAGCTCAAGTGCAGGAGGTTCCCTGAGGTCATAAAGATCATAGATAACCGTCACATTGAGTATAAAAAACAGTTTGAGCATATTTTCGAATTGGAAAAAGAAGGCAGGATATTTGTATTTTCCCCTTCAAGGCAGATGAATACCGGAACGTATAAGATGGACCCGGAACTGAACAGACAGGTATATGACCTGGGAATAGCAGATTATGAAGAACAAAAGGAAAAGCTTCTTGAATATCTGAAACATTAATAAAACCCGCCTCTTGGCGGGTTTTACTAAAAAAGGGGAGAAAAAATGAAAAAATATGTTAGCTGCACATTGTGTGCGTGGTAGTTGTCTGTTGTTCTTGTGTAAATGATACTGCTTTAAACTTAAGTGAAACTAAAGCATATGTGAATGAAATGTGAAAACCTGCATATATATGCTATAATCATTTTTACTGAAAACGGAGGTAAACGTCATGAAAAAGAAGATACTTGTAATACTGCTCTGCATCACATGCGTTGGCCTTCTTCTTGCGGGCTGCGCGGGAAGCCATAAGATCACGGTCACGGGAGACAAAGACCTGATAGTGAAATGCCCTTCAAGTGCAAAAACAGGAGAGACGGTAACAGTTGAAACAGTCTGTGTTACCGATGCCGCATTATATCTGAATGTCAGCGGGGTGGAAGTAAAGCAGATAACGGAAGGTCTCTATGAATTCACGATGCCTGATTTCGATGTGGAAGTGAGCGGATACGTGAGCACCGCAGGATTCCCGGGAGCCTGACTGAAATGAGAAATCACGAGATAACGAATGTCCAGCCCCTGCTGGATGAAAAAGGAAACTTAAGGGAACCCGGATGGTCAAGATCACTTGTACAGCAGTATGACCGCAGCATGATCAAGGCTCCTAAATGGAGGATCAAGGAGTGGGACTACTATCTGGTCATGGGAAAAGATTTTGCCGGTGCATTTACCATCTCAGACGACGGATACATAGGTCTTCAGTCGGTGTCGCTCCTGAACTTTAAAGAGCGGTCATGGGAGCATACCGAGACTGTGCTGAACGCGTTTCCCATGGGAAAACTGAAACACCCGTCCGATTCGTCAAAGGGAGATGTCGTTTACGAGGATAAGCGTCTTAAGATACATTTTTCGATTGAGGAAGGGAAACGGCATATCACTTGTCATTTCGAAAAGTTCTGCAACAATAAGCCGTTTGACTGCGACATAGTGCTTGAACAGCCGCCGATGGATACCATGGTCATTGCTACGCCATGGGACAAGGACGCGCATTTCTATTTCAACCAGAAGATCAACTGCATGCGTGCATCAGGTTACATGACCTATGACGGAGTCATCTACAAGTTTGATCCGAAGACTGACTTCGGAACACTGGACTGGGGACGGGGTGTCTGGACTTATGACAATACCTGGTACTGGGGATCCGGCAATACTGACATAGACGGGAAAGCATTCGGGTTCAACATAGGATACGGATTCGGCAATACATCAGCTGCCACAGAAAACATCCTGTTCTATGACGGAAAGGCGCACAAGCTGGATGACGTGGAGTTTTGTATCCCTGAAAGCGGATACATGGATCCATGGAAGTTTACTTCGTCTGACGGGCGGTTTGAGATGGACTTCATTCCCGTGCTGGACCGTGCCGCCAAGATGGATTTCAAGATACTTGTGTCAGACCAGCATCAGGTCTTCGGAAGGATGAGCGGCCGTGCGGTCCTTGATGACGGCACCGAGATCAGAATAAAAGACGTGCTCTGTTTCGCTGAAAAAGTACATAACCGGTATTAAACCTGCCGGATCATAAAGAAAGGAACATTATGGATAAAGTACTGGAAGAAAAACTGAACTTAGTGAAAGAGACACTTAAAAAGTCATATGTCTACAGGAACGCCTGTGCGGTCCTTCAGTTCGATATGGAGACAATATGTCCGCCCAAGGCAATGGAAGCACAGGGAGAGACCAGCGCGTTTCTTGCTAATGAGGGTTTTAAGCTCATTAAAAGTGATGAATTCATAGAGGCAGCGGAATACTGTTATGATCACCGCAATGAAGAAGGAGTATCTTATCTTGACAGAGTGCTCACTGAAATGCTTCACAGGGAATATGTTAAGATCAAGAACGTCACTCCGGAGAAAAACCTCGAATGGCAGAAGATCTCAAACAAGGCATACGTTAAATGGCTTGAGGCAAAGGGGGCTGCGGACTTCGGTATCTTTGCGCCTGTATTTGAAGAAGTAAAGAAAATGAACATTGAGCAGGTTGAACTGCGTGATGAGAAGAAGGCCACCCCTTATGACACTCTGCTTGATGATTATGAGCGCGGGATAACAACCGAGGACCTGGACCTGTGGTTCGGAAAATGCAGGGACAGGCTTGTAAGCCTGCTCGCCAAAGTACAGGCAAGTGACAAAAAGATCCGCACCGATTTTCTCTTCCGTCCGCTTGAGGATCATGTTCAGGAGAAGATCGCCAGATATATGCTTGAGACTATCGGATTCGATTTTTCACGCGGCGCATTTACAACTACAGAGCATCCCTTCACGAGCGGGCTTGCGAAGAACGATATCCGCGTGACCACGCATTATCGTGAAGATTTTTCATCCAACATTTTTTCCATAGTCCATGAAGGCGGCCATGCGCTGTTTTCCCAGCTGATTCCGGAGGAGAATTATGACTATTTCCTTGAAGATGAGATGACAATGGGCATGCATGAGTCGGTTTCAAGATTTTTCGAGAACCGCATCGGAAGGTCCAGAGCTTTCATCAGCCTGGTATACCCCAAGCTCAGGGAACTCGCTCCGGAAGCAATGAATGATGTATCGGAGGAGGAACTGTATGAAGCGGTAAATGTAGCCCAGCCCTCATATATCAGGACAGAGGCTGATGAGCTGACATACAGCCTGCACATCATCATCAGATATGAGCTGGAAAAGGAGCTCATGAACGGAAATCTTGCAGTGGCTGATCTTCCGAAGGCATGGAATGATAAGTATGAGGAGTACCTTGGGATCAGGCCGCGCAATGACGCGGAAGGCGTGCTCCAGGATGTCCATTGGACATGGGGATACGGGTATTTCCCGACATATGCGCTCGGAAACATGTACAATGCCATGTATTTCAACCGCATGAAAAAAGAGCTGGACGTAGATGCATTGATCCGTTCAGGCAACTTCGCTGCCATCAACGGATGGATGAAGGAAAATGTTTTTGCCAAGGCCTGCTATCTCGAGCCTAAAGAGTGGATAAAAGAGATAACCGGCAGGGACATGACCCCTGACGATTATCTCGACTATCTTGAAGAAAAGTATGGCAGTATATACGGATTCTGAAACGCCGTATCAGTAGTTGCGCTTCTCCTTTGAAGAGAGGCCGGCTTTCAGAAGGTGGAATGCGATAAGGAGCACTATCATCACCACTGCCGGCAGCGTGACCAGGTGAGGGCTCCTTGCGAGCATTGTCCGTCCTATGCCAAACAGGTATCCCAGTGTCGGGAAGGCAGGATTTGTATTGCCAAGTCCAAGGAGCGAGAGTCCTGACATCAGGATGACTGCAGAACAGAAGATCTGAACCACCTGTGAGAGCACAGGTATCATCAAAGAAGTCTTTGCCAGAGGCGAGGACTTCTTTGTTTTTATGTATCCCGAAATTGCGCCTGCAATGCTTCCCCAGCCGAACAGTCCCACGATATAGAACGGAGACGTGATGAAATCGCGCACGCAGATGAAAAGCAAAATGGCAAATAGTGTTCCGTGGCCGAAGACATAGGTGATGCATTTGAAAACATCACTGCCCACACCTTTAAGGAAGCCCATGAGCAGTCCGAAAACAATTCCTAATATAACTGCGATTATCGTGTTGGCGATCCCGGTTATAAGTGTATTGCGAAAAGCATATGTGAGCTGTGTATAGAAATCCCTTCCCATATGGTCTGTTCCGAGTACGTGCCCGGCTTGGCCCGGTGCAAGCATCATGGAACCCGGATCCACTGCATTCAGACCTTCTTTGGCTGTGAGCCAGAGTCCGGCACCAAGAAGAAATACAATGCCTGCAGCTATTATTCCGGCGATCAGGAGACCGTTTGGCATCTTGCTGCCCTTGGCACTGGCATATACCTGCGGTGCGGGATCCCCTTTCGCAGCTACGGCCGAAATGATGTCGAAAATGAGCTTCAGAACATAAATTATAACAGTATAGATTATCAGTACAGGTGCAGATCCGGCCGCTCTGTTATTGAGGACAGTGGCAGAAAGCGTGCCAAGTCCGGGGATCTGGAACATCCCCTCGGAAAACAGCTCGACCAGGACGATCACCGGCATCTTGTCAGCAGCAAAAGCAGCCGCAGCGGCAACGCCGCCTGCAAAGCCTTCGCGATGCCCGTTGTTTACAGCCGCGTCGATAAGAAATCCTGTAAGTGACAGTGTAAGCGCAAACATCGGTATGATATATGCCGAGGGCGAAACAATCCCGGCCAGCGGGACAAGCGCCAGCTTTATGGCGAAAACATACAAGAGGAATATACCGCCCACAAAAGGCGTAAGGCTCTTAAGGACAGCAGCAATGATCCTTAAAATGTTCTTTGGTCCGGCATGTCTGGCAAATCCCGCCAGAATGGCGATCACAAATGCTATTAT
>SVDE01000252.1 GCA_015057955.1 Lachnospiraceae bacterium
CAGATGCCGAACGGGATCTTCTTTCTTGATGCTCTCTGCACATTCTTAAAGTTTACAAATATGCCCTGCGCAGTCTCGGGACGCAGATATACAACATCCTTTGCGTCCTCTGTAACACCCTGGAATGTCTTGAACATCAGGTTGAAGTGACGGATGGGAGTGAAATCACTCTTGCCGCATGTAGGGCAAGGGATCTTGTTGTCAGCTATGAACTGCTCCATCTTCTCGTCAGACCAGCCATCGACAGAGCTGTCTAAAGTGATGCCCTTCTCGTTGCAGAAGTCTTCGATCACCTTGTCAGCCCTGAATCTTTCATGGCACTCACGGCAGTCCATGAGCGGGTCTGAGAAGCTGCCGACATGGCCTGAAGCTTCCCATGTCCTCGGGTTCATGAGGATAGCGCAGTCAAGTCCCACATTGTAAGGGCTCTCCTGAACGAACTTCTGCCACCATGCTCTCTTAACATTATTCTTGAGTTCAACACCGAGATTGCCGTAATCCCAAGTATTTGCAAGTCCTCCGTAAATCTCGGAACCCGGGAAGATGAATCCCCTTCCCTTACACAGAGCGACTATCTTATCCATTGTTTTTTCTGCCATTTTCTTTTCCTCAAACACTTATTATTTACTTTACAGTATCAGATGATTTTACTATATCCCGGACAGTTTTTCCATAGTTTTCTACTGTCCGCGATCATGCTTCAGATGATTTTTTCGAAATATGCTATTGTCTTTTTCAGCCCCTCTTTAAGAGCAGTCTTTGGCTCCCACCCGAGTTTCTCCTTCGCCAGGTCGATGACCGGTTTTCTCTTTGCGGGATCATCTCCGGGAAGAGGCATGAATACCAGTTTGGAATGTGATCCGGTCAGTTCCAAGACCTGTTCCGCCAGTTCGAGCATTGTGAACTCTCCGGGATTTCCAAGATTAACCGGACCGGTAAAGCCTTCGCAGTTCATCATCCGCATCATGCCTTCGATCAGGTCATCCACATAGCAGAAACTCCTGGTCTGGTTTCCGTCTCCGTAAATTGTGATATCCTCGCCCTTAAGAGCCTGAACGATGAAGTTTGAGACTACCCTTCCGTCTTCCGGGTTCATGCGGGGACCATATGTGTTGAATATCCTGATAACCCTGATGTCAACACCATACTGACGGTGATAGTCAAAAAATAATGTCTCTGCCATGCGTTTGCCTTCATCATAGCAGGACCTTATTCCATCCGGATTGACATTTCCCAGGTAGTTCTCCGGCTGCGGATGTACAAGCGGGTTGCCGTATACCTCCGAAGTACTTGCCTGCAGGATCCTGGCATTGTTCTTTTTCGCGAGTTCCAGCATGTTTATGGCTCCGAACACACTGGTCTTCGCTGTCCTCACAGGATCCGCCTGATAATGGGGTGGACTTGCAGGACATGCAAGATTGAATATCCTGTCAACTTCAAGATCGATAGGTTCAATAACATCATGCTTTATGAATGTGAAATCTTTTCTGCCTGCCAGATGACTTATGTTTTTTTCACTTCCGGTCTGCAGATTGTCAATGCAAATGACTGTGTGCCCGTCTGCAAGCAGTCTGTCACACAGATGCGACCCAAGAAAGCCAGCGCCTCCTGTAACTAGAACTTTCGACATATGATCCGCCTTTCAATTTTTTTCATTATGATTATAACAAACTCACATATGTTTTTCAGCATTTCTTGTATTTTCCGGTCTTATAATCTATAATGGTTAAACTTTGCTGACATATAGCAGTTCATAATCAGAAACAGGAGATACACAAAATGAAGATCACGGTTGCCGGAGTGGGTTATGTGGGTTTAAGCCTTGCAGTACTTTTTGCGCAGGATCATGAGGTCACTGCCATTACAACAACAGAACGCAAAGCTGAAAGACTTAATAACTGGATCAGCCCGATCAGGGATGCTGAGATCGAACGTTTCTTCAGTGAAGCTGCTGCCGGCAAACGTAAACTCAATCTCACAACAACTACAGATAAAAAAGCTGCTTACAGCAGCGCTGACATAATAGTGGTGGCTACTCCTACCAATTACGACGAAGAAGGTCATTTCTTTGATACGTCTGCCGTCGAGGATGCTATCGAGCTCTCGCTGATCTACAACCCGAATGCCCTTATCGTTATCAAATCCACTATCCCCATGGGTTATACAGACTCAGTGCTTGACAGATACAAAGTCAACAACATAATCTTCAGTCCGGAATTTCTGCGTGAATCAAAGGCTCTGTACGATAATCTCCATCCCAGCAGGATCGTTGTGGGAGCAAGGGCTGATCAGGCAGAGAATGCCAGAATGTTTGCAGACCTTTTGATCCGTGGTTCTGAAGAAAAGGCGGAAGATATCCCTATGGTCATCTGCAGTCCTTATGAAGCTGAGGCGATCAAGCTGTTTGCTAACACATATCTCGCTCTGCGTGTGGCTTACTTTAACGAGCTTGATACATATGCACAGAGCAAAGGACTTAATACCCGCAACATTATCGAAGGTGTCTGCCTTGACCCCAGGATCGGAGGACACTATAACAATCCATCCTTCGGATTCGGCGGATACTGTCTTCCGAAAGATACAAAACAGCTGCTTGCTGAATTCAGGGATATCCCCCAGAATCTTATTGAAGGCGTTGTCAGGGCAAATGAAACAAGAAAGAATTTCATTGCGCATACCATTCTTGAGAAAAAGCCTGAGATAGTCGGAGTTTACCGTCTGACCATGAAATCTGAATCAGACAATTTCAGGTCTTCTGCCATCCAGGGCATAATAAGCAGACTCGCGGCGCGCGAGATCCCGATCATCATTTATGAGCCTACTTTGTCTGATGGTTCAGATTTT
>SVDE01000082.1 GCA_015057955.1 Lachnospiraceae bacterium
CGTGCTTTTTCTGGACATAGAAATACCCCCAAGTAGGTTTTATATTTCAGTGTCCTACTTGGGGGTAGCATATCATGCTGCCCCTTCCGGTCTTTTTTCAGATCATCCCTTAAGTTCTTTCAGTACTCTTACTGTATCTTCAGCCAGTCTTTCAGCGGTTCCTCCGAAATACCTGGTCTTCAGCGACTGATAGGTTATCTTGTCGTAGTAATCTTTCTCAGGGAGATATCCGCCTCCGTCCTTATTTGCGAACTCAACCAGCATCGTATTCCTGAACGGTGAGTTCTCTTTAATATATTTCCAGGTTCCGCCGTTGATCTCCACTCCAATGAAGACGATGGCTGTGTCATCTCCGATCCTTAATACGTCCAGTCCTAGGGGCTGCTCCTGAGCCTCCTCATAGACAGCATCGCAGGAAGGCTGGCCCATGCGTGCTCCCGTCACTTTCTGTCCTGGATATCTGAACAGGAAATGATCGAGTGCCAGACTGTCTGAGTTCTGTTCAGCTGTTTTTGCAGCTGCACGTGTAACTGCCTCCTTGAGTCTGTCAGCAATGATATCGATAAATACGAATCCTGTTTCGTGAAGATCTGTCACCGTCTGATCCCCGTTCTTATCGATGGTGTCATGTATTGCTCTGAGGGCCTGCCAATGATCTCCCGTTGCCGCAGTCAGATATACACAGACAGCGCCGTCAAATGCTTCTTCGAGCTTTCTTTCCGTCTCAGCTGCCATGTCGCCCGAAGCAGGCCTTGACCCGTCCGCAAGTTTGGAAAACTCCAGGACTCCGGGGGCAACATTGCAGAAGAACAACAGTACTGCAGGCTTGCCGTCCATTCTGTCGAAACGGAGCACCGGCAGGCTTCCGTCTGCTGGGATGTCGGGGTTATGTCCCTGCCACCATCCTTTGCTTGTCTTCACAAGGCGGTTTACGATCACATCTGTAAAACCAGCCGCATAGTGCATTGTCACGGGTTCTATTGCTGCCGCGGCTTTTTCTGCCGCGCTTACAGCCGCGTCGATCAGAGCGTCGCAGATCATGCCGTTTCTTTTTACATAGATCTCCGTTTCTTCCGCAGATACATCCATGCCCCTTCTCTTTGCCATCTCAAGCATCTGCTCCGGTTTCTCATTTCTTCTTGCATGAGGAGCGCTTAGTACGTGTTTTGCATGCACGATAACATTTTCTGCCGGTATTTCCGCAATCTCTGCCACCTTGGCAGCGATCAGATCCGGTTCAGAAACGATAACGGTTTCAACAGCAACAAGGGCTGTCCTGATCCCGCTTTCAAATATGATCACCTGTACATAGGCGTCATCATGAACCCCTGTGTAGAATTCACCGAAATTCGGGAACATTTCATCAGTGTAATTGATCACGGCCTTTCCGGCACCAACTTTTAAAACGCTCATCTGTCTTCCTCTTTCTTTTATTTTTTTCCATTATACCAAATATCAGTCTTTTTGTGGATGATTTATAGATGTTACATTGTTGAGATAAAAAAAGCGGAAAACCATTAGGTTTTCCGCTATCAGACGTGAGACCGGAGGGACTCGAACCCTCGACAACTTGATTAAAAGTCAAGTGCTCTACCACCTGAGCTACGATCCCATTTAAACAGGGCTAGCTGGATTCGAACCAGCGAATGCAGGAGTCAAAGTCCTGTGCCTTACCGCTTGGCGATAGCCCCAGAACTTTTGCTTCACCGGCTACAAACGTCCAGCTTTCTGCAAAAGGGTGGGTGATGGGACTCGAACCCACGGCCTTCAGAGCCACAATCTGACGCGCTAGCCAACTGCGCCACACCCACCATATATCCTTTTGTGTCTTCCACGGGGAGCAACTCCAGGATCAACGTGCCTGAAGGGATTCGAACCCCCGACCCACGGCTTAGAAGGCCGTTGCTCTATCCAGCTGAGCTACAGACACATAAAAAGCGGGTGATGGGAATCGAACCCACGTGTCCAGCTTGGAAGGCTGGTGTTCTACCATTGAACTACACCCGCGTAACCGCTTGTGGCTTCTTGTCCTTAAGCGACGAAAGAGATTATACAATATGATCTTCAGTTTGTAAACACTTTATTTCAAAAAATCAAACCAGTTTTTGAAGCTCCTCAACTGCCATCTTCAAAGCCTGCCCTCTGTGGCTTATTGAGTTCTTTTCTTCAGGGAGAAGTTCTGCTGATGTACAGCCCCTTTCGGGAAGATAAAAGATAGGATCGTATCCGAATCCGTTCTCCCCTGCACTCTTATAAGCGATCCTTCCCTCAAATACTCCCCTGAAAACAGATGTTTTTCGGTCCGGGTAAGCTATTGCCATTGCGCAAATGAACCTCGCGCTCCTCTTCTCATCCGGGACTCCATCCAGTTTTTCAAGAAGGGCGGCATTTTTGATGTCATATGATGTATCCTCTCCCATGAATCTGGATGAATGTATTCCGGGTTCTCCGCCGAGGAAATCTATTTCGAGGCCGGAATCATCCGCGATCACTATCTTCCCGCAGGCATCTCTTACGGTCTCGGCCTTGATCCTGGCATTGTCTTCAAATGTCAGGCCATCCTCGATTATCTCAACGTCTATCCCCGCGTCCTTCATGCTGATTATATTGAGGTCAGAGCCATCGAGCATTTCACGTATTTCCCTGACTTTATTGCTGTTTCCTGTGGCCATTATTATGTCCATTGTCATTTCTCCCCGCTGCGTTCGGTTTTCCTGGGCGGCTTAGGCCCGGGATACTGATAAAAGTAAGTTCTTATCATGCCGTTATATATCTTACGGTTCTTTGCGGCTTTAGCGCCGAAGTACTTCTCCGCCTGTTCGTATGAAGTGATCATGTATGCCGACCATGAGTCAAGCATTCTGAAACGCTCACCGAAAGCACTGTATATGGCCGGCAGCGACTCCTTATCCTCAAGTCTCTCGCCGTAGGGCGGATTGGTGATTATGAAACCGTACTTCTTAGGATGGCTCAGATCACGTACATCCCTCTTCTGGAAATGTATGAGTTTCTCCACATCTGCCTTTACAGCATTCTGCCTGGCTATCCTGACAGATTTTTCATCAATGTCATATCCCTGGATATCAGTCTGGATGTCCCTGACTATCAGATCATTTGCCTCATCAACTGCCTCATACCAGTTCTTTGCCGGAATAAGATGGTCCCAGTTCTGGCCAAGGAATTCCCTGTTGATACCCGGTGCGATGTTGGCAGCCATCATTGCGGCTTCTATGCAGAATGTACCGCTGCCGCAGAAAGGATCCACCAGTATCCTGTCCGCCTTCCACGGAGTGAGCATGATGAGTGCCGCGGCAAGAGTCTCCGAGATCGGAGCGTCGTTTGAAACTGCCCTGTATCCCCTCTTATGCAGGGAATCGCCGGACGTATCCAGTGTCACGAGCACCTGGTCATTGTGTATGAATATCCTTATCGGATAATCCTTTCCGTTCTCTTCGAACCATTCCACACCGTATACCGGTTTGAGTCTCTCAACAATAGCCTTCTTGACGATCCGCTGGATGTCTGAAGGACTGAAGAGTTTGCTCTTGACCGACGAGGCTTTCTTAACCCAGAATCTTCCGTCCTTTGGAATGCAGGCCTCCCATTCTATCGCTTTTATGCCTTCAAAGAGCTCATCAAATGTCTCTGCCTTGAATTCACCTGTCTTGATAAGGACTCTCTCGCATGTGCGCAGATTAATGTTAGCTCTCGCTATGCCCTCGGCATCAGCGAGGAAAGTCACCCTTCCGTCCTCAACACGGGATATCTCATACCCGAGGTCGTATATCTCTTTTTTCAGTACAGCCTCAAGTCCAAAATGGCAGGGGGCTACCAGCTCATGTATCATGTTTTCTCCGATAAAAATTTAGATATGATATTAATAAAAGGACTGCCGCTCATGCGACAGTCCTTAGTCAGCGTGCATTAGAGGATTCGAACCCCCGACCTTCTGGTCCGTAGCCAGACGCTCTATCCAGCTGAGCTAAATGCACACGTCAGCGCTGATTATGATACATCTACTGCATCCGTTTTGTCAACGCTATTTTTCAGTTATTGCGCAGCAATCTGTTCCGTGCCCCTTAGTCCTATTATGGGAGCTCCATGGTTTTCGATATATTCCTTTGTTATGGTCACAGTGCCTATGCTGTCATCCTTGGGGATCTCATACATGATATCAAGCATGACTTCCTCGATGATCGATCTCAGGCCTCGCGCGCCCGCCTGTTTTTTAGCAGCTCGCTGTGCAAGAGCCTCCAGAGCATCGTCTTCAAATATGAGCTGGACCTCATCCAGTTCAAGAAGTTTCTGATACTGCTTAAGGATCGCGTTCTTTGGTTCTTTGAATACCTTGACCAGCATATCCGTTGTCAGCGCCTGAAGCGTGCACAGGATCGGGAGCCTGCCGAGAAATTCCGGTATCATGCCGAACTTCCTCAGATCCTCTGTCTCAACTTTGCTGAGTATGTTAACGTCTTTTTCATACTTGTCTTTAAGGTCAGCCATAAACCCGATGGAGCTCGTCTCGCTGAGCCTTTCCTTGATAATGTCTTCAAGATCGGGGAATGCGCCTCCGCAGATGAACAGGATGTTCCTTGTATCGATCGTTGTGAGGGGTACCATCGCGTTTTTGCTCGTGGCTCCTACCGGTACTTCAACTTCGCTTCCCTCAAGCATCTTAAGGAGTCCCTGCTGTACGGATTCTCCGCTGACATCCCTGCCTCTTGTGGAGTTCTTCTTGGCTATCTTGTCGATCTCGTCTATGAATACTATACCGACCTGAGCCCTATCAACATCATTGTCCGCAGCGGCAAGCAGCTTGGAGAGCACACTTTCGATGTCATCACCGATGTATCCCGCTTCGGTAAGGCTTGTGGCATCAGTAATGGCAAGCGGTACGTCAAGTATCCTGGCCAGTGTCCTGACTATGTGAGTTTTTCCGCATCCGGTCGGACCTATCATGAGCACATTGCTCTTCTCGATCTCAATACCGTCATCATCTGTTTTATCCTGATCAGCGGTCAGCACACGCTTATAGTGATTATAGACCGCAACCGAGATTATCTTCTTGGCCTGTTCCTGGCCTACAACATATTCGTCCAGTTTTGCTTTCAGTTTATGCGGAGGAAGTATCTTTTCGGGATCTATGACCGGGTCGCCCTTCTCTCCGGGTTTTCTCTTTTTGACCTGCTGATTTCTGTTCATGCCGAATCCCAGCTGATTCTGAAGATCCGCAAGATTGATAAAGCCTATGCGCTGCGGCTTTCCGTCTTTCTTTTCGCCGTCTTTGCCGTCCTTCTTCTCTTCGTCCGAAGATATGGCCGGCAGAGGCTCAGTATCTGCGCCATGACCGTCTTCACTGACTGTCAGATCCTGATCAGTTCCCGGAAAACCACCGAAAGGCATGCCCCCTAGAGGCATGCCCGGTATACCCAGCATTGAAGGATCAAATCCTGAATTTTCGAATGAATCCACCATGTTCTGGAGGCAGTCCATGCAGGTGCAGGCACCTCCCGGCATCTTCAGGAGCTTGCCTGCTGTGCTCTCGCTCCTGTGGCAGATGCTGCAAAATCTTTCAAATTCATCGTTATTGTTATCTGTTGCCATAAATATTCCTATCCTATTGCAGCTGTGAGAGTGACCTCTACTTCGATCTTCTCATAGCCGTTATTATTCTCTCTCATGAGAGTTACTGTTACTTCATCGCCGGGGCTGTAATCCGCGAGAGCTTCCTGAAGATCAGTCATTGAAGTGATATTTCTCCCATCAAGACCTATTATAACATCTCCATCCTTAATACCGGCTTCTTCCGCTCCGCCGCCTTTAACGGTGTTAAGTACATACACACCTTCAGGGACGCCGTAAGAATCTGCGAGCTGGCTTCCGATATCATATCCGTAAATTCCGAGATATGCGCCTTGTGAGGAAGGTATCGGAGCTTCATCGTCTTTGCCATTGTCTTCCGCCGGAGCGCGCTCGAGCATTTCCATTATCTTGTCATAATAATAGTTCATCGATATTGCATAGCACATACCTTCAACAACACTGGAGTTGATCTTGGCTTCGCTTATGCCTATTATCTCTCCCTTTTGATTAAGGAGACATCCGCCCGAATTGCCCTGGTTGATCGCTGCGTCAGTCTGGATGACTGTGATCGTCTTGTTATCAACAACTATTTCCCTGTTGATGGCAGATACAATGCCTGTCACAACGCTCTGGCCGTAACCGAGAGCATCTCCGATCACTATCGCGCCATCGCCGACAGAAGGTTCTTCATTTGTCATCGTAGCCATTTTGATCTGGCCCATTGTTTCTTCTGATATGTCATCAAGCCTGATCGCGACGATCGCGATGTCATCTTCTTCGCTTACAGCCTTGATATATCCGTCTACCGCCGAGTCATCGCAGAAAGTCACATAAAGTGAGGAACTGCCCTGGACTACATGATAGCTGGTAAGGATAAGGAGTTCTTTATCATTTTCCCCGACTATCGTGCCCGATCCGATACCTGCGTCAACTTCACGCTGTGATCCGGAATCCTGATTGCCGTAGTAGAAAAAGAATCCTCCGTACCCTCCGTTGCTGACGAGTGCCCTTGAAGTGATAGACACAACTGCGGGCATGACCTTATCCACAACATCTGATACATCTGTCAGATATACCCCTGCAGATGAAACTGCTGCCTGGGCAGAGCTTTCCGTATCGTTGATCACAAGTCCGAAAGTCTCTTCCTCAGACTCCTGCTCGTATGCCGCTGCTGACTCCTCCTGATGGCTTATGATCGAAGGGAGCTGAGCATGCGCAACTTCCTTCTTCAGGTATCTTACTCCCAATACGCCGCCTATAACGACTCCGATAACGACAACGGTCATTATCGCTGCGACAGGTATCCACCAAAGGCTCCTCTTTTTCTTTGGAGCAGGCCGTTCAGGTACAGGTGTATTATATTTCTCGCTGTCAGGCTCCCACTTGGAAGCACTGTCATCGTATCTGTAACTGTAATGGTACGTGCCGTTTTCCGGATCGCTCTGCTGTACGTTATCGCTTTCAGAATCATTCCTGTCATAGAACTCATCGCTCATTTTTGATAATCCTCCTGATCAATAGTAATTATTTTATCTGGAATGGTAATTATCATAAAGCGCAAATGTGTTCCTTTTGTGTCACTTTTTAGTTCATTAAGCGAAAAATCTATCTGTAAATCTGTTCACTATCATGTTCACAGAATACAGCAGCATTGCAATGATAAAAGCGGTTATATACCAATCAACAGATTCCTTCACATTCGTTGTGATCGGGTAGACATATGTATATGCAAAAGCCAGGATAAATAAGAAAAGAACAAATGCCATCAGCACTGTGACAGCCTGTATTCCGGTCCTGATCCTGTTCCAGAACCCTTCAGCCAGCAATGCCGCACCGGCGCATATCACAAGGAATATCAGGATCCAAACGACATATGGGAGTATTGTTTTCCCGTCAAACAGAGCTTTGAATACCTGACCGAGCCTTCCGGAAAAACCGAGATCGCGTTCCGGAGTTATCTGAATGCTCTTAAAAAACCTTCCCAGGCCATTTCTTCCGGCAAATATCCACCATGAGGCAAATGCAAATGCCGTCACCACGAAATAAAACACCACAGATATCCACTTTGATGGAGCTGCGAAAAGTTCTCCGACCTCGTAGAATCCCAGTGCCGCAATGTCGATCACTATGATCACGAGCATCAGAATGGCCAGCAGCTCTCCTCCCGGCCTGATGATGCAGAGCATCGCGCTTGCGAGCCCCAGTGTCCAGTACACATACCCGCACTGCTCGCAGCACATGTAAGTCACGAGCATCATGGCAAATACCAGGATCGCTCCCGCGTCTGCATTCAGAGCATTATAAATGGGGAATCTGCTGCCTCCGATCGTCAGGACGGCAAATGCAAGAGGGAACGCCGCAAGGGCAAGATAACCTTTCCGCCAGTTTATCTTGCCAAGCACAGGCAGTATCATTGCGATGACAAATATTCCTGCCCCGGTCAGCATGTTGCTGTCAGTGACTCTGCCTGTCAAGGCAGTGAACATGTAAATGAAAACCGCGTAACCCGGCGGAACTGCGATACCTGCAGCTTCCGGTACGTCTTTGAACGACCCGCCCGAAATGAGTGCCTGGACCGTATTTAGCGTATATTTATCTGTAAAGGAATGGTCAAGGGCTGCATTCCGCGAAAGCACAAATACGGCTGCCGCAGTTATCAGGAAAACAGCGAATCCCACTGAAAACACGTTGAAGAACAAAGCCCGGCCATCACCACCGCCGACGCTTATCACAACTGCGAATACCACGCATATGACAGATATGATCAGCGCGGCATACACACCGATCTTAGCAAGCCCGAGCAGCCCCGCGGCATAGACTATAAGAACATCCAGTATCACTGCAAGCGGTACTGTCTGGGCGAAACCTCTTCTGAATATGGCTGAAAACATCACTGTCAGGAAAATGACTGACAGACAGATCAATATACAGGATATCATTCTTTTTCGACCTCATCCTCAAACAGATCATCAGCTTTGATCATTCTTGTTCCTGTGTTAATGATAAATTCGTCATCCGAACCTTCCTGGTTCCTGAGCAGCACTTCAAGAAGAGCATCCACGCAAGCGCCGCGGCTGTAATTCTCCTGCTGATATCTAAGTGCAGCCTGTCCCATGCGCTCGCGCTCGTCTCTGCCTTCCCTATACATCTCCATGATGATCTGATACAGGCTCTGGACATCTTCGGGATCACAGATCTTTCCGCATCCCGCTTCCCTTATGATCCTTCTTCCATCGCCGTCTCCCGCAAAAATGACAGGTTTTGACATTGAAAGATAATTAATGACATCTCCAGGAAATGAATACTCATCTCCTGCGGAGGTCTTTTCACAGCTGAGGAACGCGTCTGCAATCCGGTAGTACCCGGCGAGTGACTCTGCCTTGCTTTTTTCAATGAATACTATATCGCCAAGATTCTGGCGCGATATCTTCTTTTTAAGGGAGGATGCATTTGCGGAGCATACTATTATTATCCTTATGTCTATCAGTCCGGTATCCCTGATAAGTCCGGCGCTCTCCAGCAGTGTCGCATAGTCCTGCTTATCAAGCATTTCATCAAACACAAGAATATTGAAGCCGCCATAGTATTTCTCGAGCAGTTCCCTGTCGTCTTTTTTTGAAACTATGTTGCTGTCAGGCCCCGGAGGGATGCATCTGACCCTTCCGGGATGGATGTTAAGTTCCCTTACGAAGTACTGCTCTGCTGCCTTGTTCTGCGTGACTATCTCATCAGCAGCGAGGTATTTTTTGTTGGAGATGCTCCTAAAGATCTTTCGAAGGAGCGGGCTTTGCATGTCAAGTTCCCGGTACAGGCTGTCCGGCCATATGTCTACCGCATAAATGACCGCGGGTATCTTTTTCTTTCTTGCGGCTTTGAGCCCCGCTGTGCACGCCATCACCGGCGAAGTCTGGTAAATGAGGACTGCGGAATACTTTCTTTTTTTAATGCGCCTGAGTGAACGCGACGCGGCAAATGATGACGCTATGTAATTAAGCATTATCCCGAATCCGCTGCCGCTTCCCCTTTTCGGTTCGAAGTGCCTCAGTATCCTGACTTTGCCGTGCTTTTCCTCACTGTGACCGTATGAATGATAGCCATCAAAAAACTGACCTGCCGGAAAGTTCGGCTGTCCGCTGATAACGTCCACCCTATATCCTCTCTCGGCAAATCCTGCACAGATGTCATTGATCTTATAATTTTCAGGCCAGTATCTGGGACTGACCACCAGGATCCTCTCCGGCATATCAGTTCATTTCCCTTAAATCTTTTTATTTATCGTACTTTTAAATCATTTTTGAGTCAACCTGAAACTTGTATTCCCACTCTGATTGTGATACCCTTTCTTTACTTTGAAATCTAAGGTTGGAAAGGGGAAAAATGGCTCTGCTCTATATCCTTCAAGGGATCAGATCACCAATTACAGACTATTTGGCACTGGCATTCATATGCTTTGGCAGCGAGCTCTTTTTCCTGTGCGTTTCCTCTGTCATTTTCTGGTGTTTCAGCAAAAAAGCAGCCTATAAGCTGGTTTTTACTTTTGCTTTTTTCGGGCCTTTGATCATCCTTGCAAATATCATTGCCCAGGTACCTTTTCCCTGGATCTCGCAGACCGGGCTATCCACTCTTCCGCAGATAGCGGCTGCCGCAGATGGCTTTTCGTTTCCCTCGATAGGGATATTTACTGCATCAGTACTGTGTGCAGTGATATTTATCAACAATCACAATATCTCGGTCAAGATATCATGCGCCGCCGTTGCGGTGCTGACCATAGCGGCTTATCTTTATCTTGGCCTTTGCAGTACATGGTCAGCAGCGGTATCACTGGTCCTTGCAGCGGTGTTTTCATTCTTGTTCACAAAATTTGCCGACGGCATGCTGTTTGACATAAGACAGTATCCCATTTACCTGCTCATTTCTTCGATCCCGACTTTCATTCTTCTGGTCGTATCAGTATTCATCTATCTGAACGGGCTGATCAGCCTTAAGGTTTTCTCAACATCTCTGAGGCTTACAGGAATGAGCGCGGCGCTGCTTTTCTCATGGTTCTTTGAGAGCAACTTTGTCAGGTTTTCAATACGATGCAGCAGATCGGGACAGCTCCTGAAGGCGGTCATCGGTTCTGCCAGTACGATCATCACCTGGCCGGTGCTCTACTTTGTGCTTAATCTCATACCTGATTTCTGGCCTGCAGGATTCATCTGCAATGTAATAGTCACGGTCGGAGCTTTCAGCATTTACCCGTTTTTTATCCGGGGAGTGTTCTCATCCGCATATTGAAAAAGCCGCCCGATGGGCCAATGTCATTAAGATAAGATGACAATAGTCGCAAGGTGTTCCTGAAAATTAATGGGGAGATCTTAAGAAACAAGCGG